>CAUVFI010000017.1:0-11783 GCA_963551055.1 uncultured Campylobacter sp.
CTTAGCGAAAGCACCGCTACCCTTGCCGAAAAAATTAGCGAGGCTCGCAAGGGCGCTAAAAAACGGCTCGAGGATCTGATAAATTCCTATCTAAAGCAGCTTTATATGGACGGAGTGGAGCTTAGTTTTAAGCCTACGGCGCTTAGTGAGTGCGGCACGGACGAAATTTGCGTTAGCTTGTGCAAGACGGAATTTAAAAATTTAAGCTCAGGCGAAACGAACCGCCTGCGCCTTGCTTTCATCGCGGCAAGCTTGGAGCTTACAAATAATGGCGAGGGAATTTTGATCTTAGACGAGATCGATTCAAATTTAAGCGGAAAAGAGGCGATGAGTATCGCTAACGTGCTGGTAAAAATTTCAAAATTTTATCAAATTTTTGCGATCTCGCACCAGCCGCAGCTTAGCTCAAAGGCTGCGTCACACTTTTTAGTAAGTAAAACGAACGGCAAATCTAGCGTGAGATTATTAAGCGAAAATGAGAAAATAACAGAGCTAGCTCGTATGATAAGCGGCGAAACTATTACTGCAGAAGCCCTGGAATTCGCTAAAAAACTAAGGCAAAGCTGAAGGAATTTTAAGCTTAAGTTTAAATCTGAAATTTTTCGCTACAATACCGCGTTTAATTTAAATTTAAGTGTGATTTTGCAAAACGACGTAAAATCCGCTTCGAAAAATTTTATCAAGTGAGTTTTATGATTATAGATACACATTGCCATTTAGACGATGCTAGTTTCGACGCCGATTTGGACGCGGTGATTGAGCGCGCCACGATTGCAGGCGTGCGTAGCATCATCATTCCCGGTGCCGATGTAGCAGACCTAGATAAGGCATGTAAAATTTCGCATGCACGGGATAATGTGTATTTTGCCGTAGGAGTGCATCCATACGAGATAGATTCTTTCGATATGGAGGTGCTGAAGCGGTATGCTGACGATCCCAAATGCGTGGGCGTTGGCGAATGCGGGCTTGATTACTTCAGACTTAAGCAGCAAGAGAGCAAGGAAACCAAAGCCTTAGAAATCTCCCGCCAAAAAGACGCTTTCATCTCACAAATCGATCTAGCAGCACAACTTCAAAAACCACTTATAGTCCATATCCGAGAAGCAAACGAAGATAGCTTTGGAATTCTAAAAGATCGCGCCGGCGATTTATGCGGCGGTGTTTTACACTGCTTCAATGCCAGCAAGCTTTTGCTAGGTCTTAGCGAATACGGATTTTACTTCGGTATCGGCGGAGTTTTGACATTCAAAAATGCAAAAAACTTAGCTGAGATCTTACCGCAAATTCCGCAAGAGCGCCTTTTAATCGAGACGGATGCACCGTATCTAACTCCGCATCCGCATCGCGGCGAGCGCAACGAGCCTGCATTCACGAGACTCGTGGTAGAAAAAGTCGCGGAAATTTTAAGCCTAAGCGTAGAAGAGGTTGAAGCAATAACGACTCAAAACGCCTGTAGGCTTTTTGGCGATAAAATCAAAGGAGAGATATGAAAGCCATAAAATTTATACTGCTAGCCCTACTTTTAGTGGGCGAAGCGCTTGCGAGCCAGCCCGGTCTGATGCGCGCAAATCACGACTATATTTTAAATCAATTCGGCATCGAAAATAACGAATCGAGCAAAAACGTAGTTGCGGGCATATTCCGTGCGATCAATGCAAGCGATCGCAAGCAGTTTAAGCATATCGTGACTTCACAGTCGCACAATGCCTACTTAGTCAAATCCGAGGTCGATAACATTGAAGCTCCGGAATTCTTATTGTATTTGGCAATGGTAGAATCTCATCTTAAAAACACCGTAACTTCGGGCGCTAGCGCAGGTGGTATGTGGCAGCTGATGCCGGCAACTGCGAAAAATTTCGGTCTTAGAGTAGATAGCGCCGTAGATGAGCGTCGCGATCCCGCAGCCTCTACGGATGCTGCGTTTTCGTATATTTTGCATCTGAAGCAAAATTTTGGCAAGTGGTATTTAGCGCTAATGGCGTATAATTGTGGCGATCAAAAGCTTAAAAATGCGATTGCAGCTACTGGCAGCGATGATCTGGATCGCTTGCTAAAAAGCCCCGCACTTCCTAATGAGACTAAGAATTTTATCAAGCGCATTATTAAATATGCTTACATTGCTCAAAATGAAAATATGCGTAAAATTCTGCTTTTTGAAAGCGAGCCGTGGGGGCTAAAGCGTATCGCAGTAGCTCCGGGCACAAAGCTAAGCGCGGTTGCAAAACAGATCGGAATTTCGCCGTCGCAAATGCAGGATTACAACGCGCATATTAAAAACGGAATTTCGCCGCTTAACGGCAAGTACTTCTTTTATATCCCACAAAGCAAATATGCAGAATTTGTCGTAAATCAAGGCGCGTTTCAAGCGTATGAACCACGTCTGAAACAGCGCAAGCCAGGACGCGTGTTAGCAGGTTTGGCAAACGAGCTTAGCCTCAAAGACAAAAACGAAATAGCGCTAAATAATATAAAATTCAACAAATAAGATCGGATCGCAGGTGTCGTACCAGAAAATCGCTCTTTTTAGTGCGCTTTTTGCGCTGATTCTTGCCGGTTGCTCGTTTCGCACCGCACCGTCGTCTAGATCGTCTGCGGGCGGTGCGGGCAAGATCGGCAAAAACTCTCCCGCCACCATGCGCCCTTATAAAATCAACGGCAAAACCTACTATCCAGAGCAGGTAAGCGTCGGCGATACCCAGATAGGTATCGCCAGCTGGTATGGGCCGAATTTTCATGGCAAATACACCTCAAACGGCGAAATTTACGATATGAACGGCATGACCGCCGCGCACAAAACCTATCCAATGAATACTATGGTAAAGGTCACGAATCGCGACACCGGCGCTACCGCAACCGTGCGCATCAACGATCGCGGTCCATTCGTGGATGGTCGCATCATCGATCTTAGCAAAACAGCTGCTAATTTAGTAGGCGTATTTGCCAAAGGTACGGCGCCGGTAAAACTCGAAGTAGTGGGCTTTTATGGGTATACTATCGCCAAAGGCTCGCCGAAAGCAACCATTGTCGGCGGAAATTTTATGGTGCAAATCGGTGCGTTTAGAAACAGAAGCGGCGCACAAATTTATCAGCGCGATTACCACGGCACGGCGGGATATCCTGCGATCATCAAAGAATTTAGCATAGATGGCGCGCCGATTTATCGCGTCTTTTTAAGTGGATTTAAAAGCGAGGATGAGGCGAGAGATTTCGCGCATAATGGCAAGTTTACTGGAGCTTTCATCGTAAGAGAGTAGCAGTTTTCTTTGACGGCTTTTCCTTCGTTTTTTGCTTGATAAGGGCTTTGTTAAATTTATTTGTGAGCTACTTGCAGTAAAATTTCTCGTCATCTAATAGTTATCTGCTTTAGCTGCGGCGAAGTGCGAACTACTTGCAAGCTATTCGTAGCAAAAAGTGCGCCTGCCCGCTTGAGTTTTGCTTTTTAATAGGACGCCGCAGCTGATAAAATTTTATATTGCTAGGGGATAAAGCATGCAAAAATATCCGGAAGTTTATAGTTTAGAAAAGAGTTTGGCTATACTTGAAAAATATAAAGACGAGCTGAGCGCAGAACAATACGAGCAAAACAGATCTATCATCTGTAAACACGCGATAGAGGGTATGTTTACAAATGAGCAAGATATAATCGATCTTATCAAGGTCGATAAGGGAGAAAAAACGCCCGATGAGATAATAAACGAATATCAAAAAGAGTGGGGCGTTTTATAGCGTAGTAGAAAATATTAAATTTAGATGGTGAAATATCAGAGGTATTTTGGTGCAGCTCATAGGTTCTTTAAATTTTAATCGTGCAGAAAAGTTACAACTTCATGCTCTTTTGGTAAATTCTCTCTACCTCTAATACCGCGATTACCATATTCCGTTAGAGCTTCTTTTAAAATTTTATAAAGCTCATCTAACGAAATTCCATCAAGACTAGAATTGATGCCTTCCAGCTTATATTTTATAAAAAAGGGGTTATCGACTAGCATTTTACTTGTGGTTTCGTCATAAATTCGCCTTATATCAAGCTCGATATTTTTATCTTTATAATGAAGCAACCAAATATCTTCACCCGTGTAGCCATCTCGCGGATCCGGCATAGATGCCAAACATACATGAATAAGCCAAGCATCTCTTTGCCTATCGATAACCCAATTCATCCAATCGGTATCATTATCCTGGATTGGGTATGTGTAATTGTATTTCATCAGTAGCTCGTTCATATTGCTTAAAATATCATATTGCTTCAAGTCCTCTTTCGAAATATATTCTGCTACAAACGCCATCTAGCCCTCCTTGAGAAATTCTATAATTTAAATTTAATCACTCGTATACAGACCGAACAAAGATGAAAGCTCAAATTTAACGTCTTTGTCGCTCAACAATTTATTATTTGGCACCGTAATAATGCCCGATTTAAACCTATACAATATATACTTTTTAAATTTAAATCCATTGAGCGCCAAGAAAATGAAATGGCGCAACATGGTTATTAAAAAGTATAATGGGCTTGTCAAATACGCTATTATTTTGTCACTTTTATTTTTGATATCTTTCATCCATAAGCCAACCCCTTCTTCATTGTATGGTATCAACGCCCAAGTTACCGATACGAGATCGTCTTTTTGCAAAATTTCGGTTTTAAATTTCATATGTTTATCTATATGGTCGAATGAAATTTTATCATCATAAAATTTTGTAAAAAACTTATTGTAAAATTCTTGATAGGCTATTTTTATCTCCCAAAACATGCAAAATAAAATTCCGAAAATCCCTAGCGTTAATGACGCTCTTCTCATCATCTCTTTATGCGGATCCAGCTCCGGCGTTAAATTTAGCAAGACAAAAGACAAGAATATAAGCACGCACATGATTTTATTTGATATAGTAAGCCTAAAAAAGTAGTCGTTTTCTATGATTATCGGCTCTTTGTCGCGGTCTTTCATAATATTTTCCTTCTTTAAAATCGCGCATGATTTTACCTTAACAGCGCTTTGCGAGGGATTAAAATTTTAGCCTTGCCGTACCTCATAAATTTTTAAAATTATATTTCTATGCATATGCCGATTATTCAAAGACAAGCTTCCCGCTCGTTTTCGATAGAATTTTAAAATTTCGATTTAAATTTCTAGCCCATGCAGAAAACGCGCTTTAATCCAAAAAGCATAGAAAAACGCAGCCTTACACAGAAATTCAAGCGCTTTGGCGCTCGCCACCTCTTTTAAATTTAGCGTCCAAAAATACGCAGAATTTCACGCCGTATAGGTAGAAAATCCAGCTTATGTAGATCCACAGAAAGAAAAATAGCGCGACCGAAAACGAGCCGTAGATGCTAAGATAGGTTTTGTTATAAAAGACGTATTGCGCAAAAACCAGTCTTGAAAGCCACCATAAAATCGATGCTACGAGCGATGAGGCAAGCACCGCTTTTGCGCGGATCTCGCGGTTGATCGCCGTAGCATAAGTAATCGCAAAGATCCCCCAAACGATTAAGTAGGGTAGAATTTTAAGCAAATTTATCCAGCTTGTAAGCTCGGTTTTATTTAGTAGCTCCTGAAGCTCGCCGCTGATATAAAACGATGCTCCAAGCCCCACGGGAGCGAGCGTCATCAGCGTCCAGTAGGTGCTTAGGCTCTTAAAAAAGCTTCGCTCGGGTGAATGCGAAATGCGCGCAATTATCGCTTCAAAATCTCCGAAAAACAACACCGACGTAACTAACACTGCGCAAAAGCCCGTTACGCCAAGGCTTAGTCCGTTAGCCATAAATTCTTCGATATAGTGTGCCATGCTCGCTTGATTTGCGGGCAGGAAGTTTGAAAAGATAAAGCCCATAATCTTGTCGTAGTAGCCTTTAAAGCTTGGCAGCTGCATAAAAACGCTAAGCGAAACCATCAGCACCGGCAGTAGCGCCAAAATCGTGTGAAAGCTAAGGCTTGATGCATGGTGCATGAGCTCGGTATCGTAGAGGCGGAAGAAATTTTTGAGTCGGTTTTGCGCTTGCTTAAGCGCCGGTATTAGTTTTTTCATACGGGCGATTTTACATTAAAAATTTAGAATTTCATATAAATTTGCGCAATTTTTCTTTTGTATCGCAGTATATTGTCTATGAAATTTTAAACTGCAAAAATGCGACTACAAATATATAAATTTATATCTCGAATTTAGTCTAAATTTAGGAAAGTTTTTCTAATATGCTAAAAAATAATATTAAATATATCCATAACGAAGGGAAAATAATGGAACGAAGGAAAACGATGAAATTTAAAATTTCATTAGCGGCATGTATGTGTCTGCTATGCAGCAGTTTAGCTGCAGTGCAAAGCGGCAGTAATTCTGCGCCTGAAAAATCGCAGAATATGGGCGTAATCGAGGTAAATTCCGTCGGCGATAATATCAGCGAGAGCGGTATCGACGAGGGCTTTTTGAGCAAAAACGTGCAACAAGGCCTGCTTGCGGGCAAGCGCGCTTTGGATCTTCCCTATCAGATCAACACGATCAGTAAGGAGATCATGAACCATCAAGGCGTCACCGGCTACGAGGAGGCGGTAAAATACTTCCCGTCCGCGCAGATTCAGATGCGTGGCGGAGCTACGGTCGGACGCCCGCAGACGCGCGGCTTTGAGGGCAGCGTCGTAGGCAACAGCTTCTGGGACGGCTTTTATACGATTTCGACGACGGCGATTCCGATGGCGATGTTTGAGAGCTTTCAGGTGCAAAATGGCGTCGCAGGCTCGCTCTACGGCGCACAAAACCCGGTTGGCATTTTCAGCTACACGCGCAAGCGCCCGGTAAAAGATCAATACATAATTTGGAGCGATTATATGTCGCGAAGCAACCTAGGTCTTGGTCTTGATCTATCCGATAAATTTGAAAAATTCGGCTACCGCACGGTATTTTACGGATCAAACGGCGACAGACAGCCAAAGGGTTCAAATTTACAGCGCCGCTTAGCCAGCGTCACGATGGAATTTTATCCGACGGGCGATCTAACGTTTGAAACCGCAGCGAGCTATTACGAGCACAATACTAAGGGCTTTGCAGGGCAGTTTGCTCTCGGCGTGCGAGACGGCAAGATCGTAGACGGCATGGAGCTTCCAAAGGCGGTGGATTCCTCAAAACGCGGTCTTGGGCAGAGCTTTGGAGGAATGCATCTAAAAACTACTACCGCAAGCGCGAAATTTAAATACTCACCGACGGATAGGCTATATTTCGAGGGCGGCTTTCAGTTTCAGCGTGCCGATCGTGATACTCACGGCGTCGTAAATTATATCTTGCCTAGCACGCATCCGCAATATACGAAGCCGGGTGATTATTATACTCAACACAGCGGCGGTGCTACGGCAGCATATAGATATGACCTGCCAAGCGGCTATCTCAAGGCCAACACGCAGTTTGACACGGGCAGCGTAGGGCACGATTTTAGCGTGCAGACCAACGGCTATCACTGGACGCAGGATAGATATAAGATCGCAAGCACCAACTACACCTCGCCTACCATCGGCAATATCTACGATCCTAAAATTCTAAATTACACCGGCGCTAGGCGCGGAAGCGGGCTATATCACTACGCTGTTTTGGATATGTATAACGTCTCGGTGCTAGATGATATCACGATAAACGATAAATTTGACGTGATGTTGAGCGCATCTAAGGCGTGGATGAGGCAGGAATCCTACAATACCCGCCAACAAAGACTTGTTAAAGCCTACAGCGATTCGGGCTATAGTTGGGCGGGCAGCTTGATCTTTCATCCGATAGAGGATGCCAGCATCTATTACACCTACGCAGATAGCTTACAGCAGGGCTCTACCTATGTTTATAAGAGTGGCCCGCATAACGGCGAGGTCGCCTCTACGTCGCCGTATCGATCCAAGCAGCATGAGATTGGCGCTAAAATTCGCGTAGCCGATATGATCGATTTTAGCGTAGCGTATTTCGATATCCGCAGACCTATCGCGTATCTAAATAGCTCTACGGGGATCTATGGCATAAACGGCGAGCAGCGCAACCGCGGATTTGAGTTTATGAGCGGCGGACGAATCACCGAGAATTTAAGCGTGCTAGGCGGCTTTACCTACATCGATCCTAAGATGCATAACGTAAGCATCGCGGGCGCTAACCGCAAGGTCGCAAACGGCATCCCTAAGATCAATGCGAATTTGATGCTTGATTACGTGATCCCCGGCACCAATAAACTTGCGATCAGTACGAATTTCCACTACACTGGCAAGATGTATCTAGACGATCTAAACACCCAGCACACGCCTAGCTTTTTCGTTACCGATCTTGGTATCAGATACACGAGCGAGCATCTTTTGGGCGATAAGACGACGCTGCGCTTCAACGTAAATAACGTATTTAACAAAAAATATTGGGCGGGAATGTATCCTGCGAGCGCCGACGGTGCGGGCGGTCTTAACGTAACTAGCGTGCTAGGCTCGGCAAACGGCGTGACGCTCGGCGAGAGCAGAAGCTTCATGCTCTCTGCGGAGATAAAATTTTAAAATCTAGCGAGTTTAAAATTTTTGCTTAAGCGGCGCGAATGATTATGGCGCCGCTTTTAAATTTATGAAATTTTATCGCTCTAAGCGGCGAGATTAAATTTAACGAGGCTTGTTTTAATTCATTTTAAATTTAAGCCTTGGATTTGGAATTTTAAACCTTGATTTTGAAATTTCGATCTTTAAATTTTTAAGTCGCTGCGCCTCAGCTTGCCCGCAAAATTTATCCGCGCGCGGTTTAAAATTTAGCCGTTTTTGGTTATAATCTTTGCAAAACCACGAAACGGAGAGCAATGAAACAAGTTTTAATCATCGCAAGCGGAAAGTTTGCGCGCCATTTTTTATCCAAAGTTTGTAAAATCAAAGATGTCATCAGATCGTATCGCGTCATAGCTAAAAATACGGATGCTGTGCCCGCAGAGCTTGAAAACGAGTCAAATTTTTCGGTCGAAATTTTTGATCCTACTAGCATTGAGCGGTTGCGCGTGGTGCTAGCAGAAGAGGAATTTGACCGCTGCATAGTGATAATGGAGGATGAATTTGACACTAAAGTAACGCTTGAAAATTTAAAGACGCTCGCTCCGGATTTAGAGCTTTACGTGGCCGATTTTTGGGGACTTTTGCGCGATAATAAAAATGAGGCTCACGTAAAAATCGTAAATACCCTTGCGCTAAATTCCTCGCGCTTCATCGGTTTTTTACCCGATAGCCCCGTTTTTGCTGATAACATTGGGCTTGGGCGCGGAGAGATAATGGAGGTAAAAGTGCCCGTAGGAAGTTCGTTTGCGTATAAAAAAATCAGTACGCTTTCTAATGCTAAATATCAAATTCCGATGATCTATCGCCACAATAATTACATCGTAACGACGCCCGGCTCGCGGATATATCCGAATGATACGATCTTAGTCGTTGGTGAGCCTAGCGCGCTGCGAGCGGTGTTTGCTGAAGTAAAAAAGCAAAGCGGGCAATTTCCATCGCCGTTTGGGCTAAATATTTTCGCGCTAATCGATATGAAAAAAATGAGCGACGACGAGATAGCTAGGACGGTTAGGGCACTTGAGTTTTTGGATTTGCATATTAGAAATCATAAAATTTATCTGCGAATTTTAAATCCTTTGCTAAACGACGCTTTTGGCGAGCTTAAAGCTCTGTGTGAGCGAGATAAATTTGAAATTCTCATCGATTACTCGGGCGAGCTAAATTTAAAGCGCGACGTGAGCGAAAATAAAGCAGGCTTGGTAGTTTGCTCAAGCGGAGTTTTCGAGGCTAAAAAAGCAGCACTTAAAGCGCTTGAAATTCCGGTGCTAAGCCTTGGAGAGGGCGAGCTAAAAGATGTGCGTAAAAGTGTCGTGCTAAGTGCCGGCGAGCGGCTTCGCGAGGAATCAAGCATCGTCTTTGACATCAGCTCGCAGCTAGGGCTAGACGTGTATTTGTATCTTTTCGGCGAGAGCGAAAAGGGCGAGTTTGCGCAAAGCTACGTGAGCTTATCGAAGCTTTTTAAGCAGAGTTTATTCGTGATTCCTTGCGAGCGACAAAATCCGATTTTGGCACTAGGTAGCGAGCGAGATCTGCTGCAGTTCGTGCCATTTAATGATAGAATTTTGGCGCGCAAGCTCACGTCGATTTTCAATCAGGATTTGGATCAGATGTATTTTAAGCTAGGCAAAAATCATCAAATTTTCGTTCCGAGCGATTACGGGTATGAAAAGTAATCGAAATTTATGTTACAATTACCCAAAAATCAAAGGCTAGCGTATGAAAATCGATCTTAATTTAGGCAAAAAATACAGCGTTTTTATCGACGAATTGCAAGAGATTAAACTCAAAGGCAAGGTAGCGATCATCACAAACCCCAAAGTAGCGGGGCTGTGGCTTGATTTTTTATTGCAGCGGTTAAAATGCGAGCAAAAATTTATCATCACGATCCCAGACGGCGAGGAGTATAAAAATACCGCGAGCGTGGAGCAAATTTTAGAGAAGCTTTTCAGTTCCAAGCTCGACCGCAAAAGCACGCTCATCGCTCTTGGCGGCGGCGTCATCAGCGATATAACGGGCTTTTGCGCGAGCATTTATGAGCGCGGTATCGATTTTATCAATATCCCTACGACCTTGCTGGCGCAAGTGGATGCAAGCGTCGGCGGCAAGACGGGCGTGAATAATCGCTTCGGCAAAAATTTAATCGGCTCCTTTTATCAGCCGCGCGCGGTTTATTGCGAGAGCAAATTTTTATCGACGCTTCCTGCGCGAGAGTTTGCCGCGGGCGTCGCAGAGGCGGTAAAGATGGCGGTATGCTTTGATGTCGAACTATTTAAATTTTTCGAGACGCACGATCTAAAAAGCGCCGATGAAATTTCGCACGTAATCGCTCGCTGTGTGGAGATTAAAGCAAGCGTCGTAGAGTGTGATGAGCGCGAAAGCGGCATCAGAGCGGCGCTTAATTACGGCCACACCTTTGCTCACGCTATCGAAAAAATTACTAATTATAAAAAATTTTTGCACGGCGAGGCTGTGGCGATCGGCATGGTGATGGCAAATGCGCTAGCACGCCGTCTTGATAAATTAAATGAGCTTGAGGAGGAGCAGATCCGCAAAGTGCTTCAAAAATTTGCGCTTCCGATAAAATTCCACGTAGAGGATGCGGCGGAATTTTACGAGCTGTTTTTTCTCGATAAAAAAAGCGAAAACGGCAAGATAAAATTTATCCTGCCCGATGGCATTGGTAAATTCTACACTTCCAAAGAGATCGCAAAAGATGAAGTAATTACAGCGCTGAAAGAGTTTGAATGAGAGCGCTTGCAGCTATTTTTTTGATTTTTAATCTTGCATTTTGCGAGGCAAATTCTACGCTCTCCGCCGCGCATACGCGCTTAGAATCCAACGCTAGCTCTGCCGCTAGTGAGAAGAAAGATGAAAATTCCAAGCTATCCGCGTCGCTAAAAGATCAGATCCGTGTTATTGACGATGAGATCAAAAATAATATCTGGGTCTCGCGCTTTTCAAATTTCATCCGCTATCAAAATTTACAAAAGCAATCCGCCCAGCTCGAAGCGGAGCTAAAAAAGAGTGCCGGTACCGATAAGATCGCAGAGATTCAGAAAAAACTTCGCGCCGTAAAAGAGCAGCTCATACTGTTAAAAGAGTATGAAAAATCCCCGTTTTTAGATATCATCGCGATGCCTGAAACGCCCGAGCCTGCGCGCATTACAAATCCATTTTCGATAATTTCCGGTTTTTCTACGATTAGAAATTTGCAAGCTCAAAAGATGGAGCAGAAAAACGCCA
>CAUVFI010000018.1:0-11310 GCA_963551055.1 uncultured Campylobacter sp.
TGCGCCATCTCCGCTACGCCAATACCTGAAAAGATAGTCGCTAGATACAAATTTCGTCCTTTTATAAATTTATTCATCCTAAGGCGCGGTGATTTTATGAAGCTCCGTCCTAAATTTTATAAGCTCCGTCCGCACTTTTAATCTCCACGCCTAGCTCTCCAAATCCCTACGCAAAGCGCGATTATCCCGCCGATGGCAAAAACAAGGTCTGCGGTCATTTTTCGTTCGCTACGCTTTCTACAAGTTTCGCGAGCGCCTGCGTCTCTAGCCCGCGCTCAATCAAAACCGCCATAAAATCAATGCAAAACCTCACTACCTCGCTATCGTTTTTAAACCCTTTTTTGTTTTGGATTTTGACGATAGCGGCGATGTTTTGGTTCGAAAGCTTAAAAGCCTTGCTATTGTCATACTTCGGCGCTACCATTCTTAGCCTTTCGTAATATTTTTAGCGAGCCGAATTTTTGGCTATTCTTTAGCACATAGGATTTGATGTCATACCATGCGTTTGCCGGTATGCCGAAGCTCTTATCCATGATTTCGATGTCGGCTATGCTCGGCGAAGTCAAACCGCTAAACCAAAAGCTAACGGCGGGATGGGTTTTGTTCGTTGCTCGCGCAATGTCGATTATTTTTATTTTTCGATGTTCCATAGGGGCTATGTTAATATTTTTTACATTAGAAAACGCTTAATTATGTAAAACTTATTTTCATCGTATCGAGTATAATTTTACATTCATGAAAGGGTATAAAATGACTTTAGGCGGTAGAATTCGAAAGGCGAGAACAGCAACGGGGCTAACCCAACTTCAATTATCCGAAATAGTAGAGATCAATAGGGCCTCCATCACCCAATACGAAACTGATGTCATAAATCCGCCTATAAGCACGTTGAAAAAAATTGCGGACGCTTGCAATGTCGATATGCTGTATTTTTTTGATGACGAATACGAGAAAAAAAACCAGATCGTCAAAAAAGAGCTGAAAAACAATTTTGAAAAATACGCTCATCTGATCCCTGCGGAGTATAGCCTGAAAAACGTGGTATTTCTCTCAAAATCCGAGATGCGGGTAGGCGCGGGCAGCGAGGGCACGTTCGATTTAGAAATGCTAAATAAAGAGGAACGAAAGGTAGCGGTAGATAAAAGCTTCGTAAAGGGGCTAAACCCCGTAAATTTAAGAGTTTTCGAGGTAGTGGGCGATAGTATGTTACCCGACTTTGAGGAGAGCGATTGGGCGGTCGTCGATATGGTAAATAACCGCGGCAATTTTGTCAGAATAGCGGGGGTTTATGTCGTTCGAATGGGCGAGATCGTGTATATAAAAAGGGTTGAATTTCTGCCGAATGACAATGTCAAACTCATTAGCCTTAATCCGAAATACGGCGATATTTATCCGCACAAAGAGGGCTACGATTGCGAGATATTAGGCAAGGTCTGCGGGAAAATACATTATGAGGTTCATAAGGGGCTTACTTTTGATAATTTTGGAATAAAATAATCCGTGTAGTCGGATCGTATTCTATAAATTCTAAGAGGTTTTAAGAAAGGCAGAGTGAAGTAATATGAAGGTTATCGTCGGGTTTTGCAGGGCGTCCTCTAAAAGGAATATCCTGAATATGAAAAGGAAAATAAGAAAGCAATTTAAGCGCAAAAATAAAAAATATGATCGAGAACACGCATTCGCCCCTCCGCGCGATATTTATCATAAAAATAAGGTGCTACATAAAATTGATATGCCCGAGAAAATGATTTTTCCGGAAGATATCAAGACGCTAAATTCTACGTTGGAGGAGCTCAAATATTACAGAAGCAAAAGACATAGTCATAGAATATCAATAGATCATAGAAAAATGACTGTAATAGACAATGCGTCTATACTCCTAATGACCGTCGGTATAAATAATATTTTTCACGGAGAAAAATTAATAAGAAATAGCAAGGTTTCGCCTCCGAAGTTAATAGATCAAAGATTGGCGGCCATAGGCTATTGGGGCGCGCTATGTATAAATCCTAAAAAAGAAACTATCGAAGAAGGGCGGAAATACCTAAAAATAGACTATCGAGACGGCGAAAGCATAGACAACGAATTCCACTACCCTATTATAGACTTCTTTACGGATAAAGATCAAATTTTAGAGAAAAATAAAGATGAGTTATTCGACGCGATATTTGAAGCGATGGCAAATTCTAGCGAACACGCCTTTGTGGATTTTGACGGAGATAAAAAGATATGGTTTATGGGGGCTTACAATGAGGAAGAAAAAGAAATTGAATTTATTTTTTATGATACGGGCATCGGGATATTTAGGTCACTAGAGATTGGAAGAAGCGAATTTGTTCAGAAGTTTTACCGAATATCAAGACGTATCGGGAAAGAAAACACTTTAAGGACCCTGTGCAAGTCAAACTTATCAAGGTACAAAGACAAAAATAATAATAGAGGCTTTGGGATGATAGCGTTTAAGAATTTTATAGATACCGTTAAACGAGACAGTAGCAAAGACGCTTCTTTAGAGGTTGCCACGGACGAATTCCTATATTTAACAAAAAACGATAAAATAATACGGCTAAAATCTAAGATACAAGGAACGTTTATTAGATGGTCCATAAAAGATTTGGGCACAGGAGTATAACCGATGAAAGATAAAATCATATATAATTTTGCTAAAAATTTTACAGACGCACCGGGCCCTAGATATAAAAAGCTTGGAGATAAATCGGGGGAGGAATTTAGAGAAGACGTATTAAAAGGGTTATTGGATCAATACGATATCGTAGAGATAGACGGTAGCAATATAAAAACCTCTTTTAACCCGTCTTTTTTATCCGAGGCCTTTTCTCCTCTATATGAGCAATTAGGAGAAGAGGAATTTTTTAGGAGAATTAAGCTGTTTAGCTCTGATAACCCTAAGCTAGAAGAAAAATTTAGAGCTTTTTCTGTGCCGCTAATAAAGCAATAAACAATGAGCGCTCCGTTTTGGCTCTCTTTGATAGCCATATTTTTTACCCTTATTAACTTTGTATATTTACTAACCAAAGATAGGTTTCAAAAGGTCGATAGTGAAAGAAAAGAGTGTTTATCGGTTTTAAAAGACTGCTTTTCAGAAATTTTAAACAAGGACTGCAAACGCAATATTATGGAGCTTACCTCAAATATCGAGGCATTGAGCTATTTAACTATTATTCGACTAAATTGTATAAATGTCAATAGGTTCGCTTTGATTATTAGCGATTACTATGAAAAGAGTATATCCGAAGAAGCGGTAGTCGGCGAATATAAGATGTTGGTAGAGGCCATATACGGGGCGGATATCCCCTTGTGGGAATATATAAAAGGGCTTTTAAGGAATTTTAAAAAAAATAATTTACGTGATATTTTTTAAACCCGTTAAGCTAATTCTTATCACAAAAAAAAGACGTCCCACACAATGCTAAGCCCAATAAAGCAAAGGTTAAAGGAGTTCAAAACGGCTAGTATAAATTAAAATTATTAAAGAATATGCTTTTTGATTTGTCTTTTGACTACGGGGCTTTGTTTTATGGCGGCTTTTATTTTTGCGATAAATTCGCAGGGCAATTTTGCACATCTTTTTAATTTAGCGCCGTTGCTTACCAGCTCGCCCTTCCTCTTCTTAAAACATTGATTGCAATCTATGATGCTGTCTTTACAAATAAAATCAAACTCCCCCTCCCGAATATCGAGTATGCACTCTAACATAGCAGAGTTTGCGACACGCCTATTAAATTCTGAAGATGTTATCATGGCGAGTAATAAGACCTCGTCGTCGCTATACGGCACTATGATATACATATGTGCCGATACGTCGGGATTTACTCGTAAAAAGTCGGGATCTTTATAGATAATTATAAATTCATCGGGCGCTTGTAATGCGCTATCTAGCTCTTCGAAAGTCATTCAAAAGCGCCCGTAAACCACTTCTTATTTAATTCCAATTTTTCTTTTGATACATCGTCGTTAGGGCTGCCGGGCGGATTTTTACCGAAAAAATCTAAAACGTCCATATCTACGCATTTTTGATTTTCTAGCGCTTTTTTATGCTTTTTCCATTCCGGGTATTCATGCGTGCTATTGACTAGCTGCCATTGATCCATATTTCCGAAATTTTCTAGTGCAAAATTCAAGGCTTCTATATCTGTTTCGCTTAGCTCGTCATATTCTTTTTCGTCGCCTAAAGCCTGGACCAGATTCTTATCGTAGCTATGTATGAATTTTTGCGAAAACTTTTTATCGTCTTCTAAAATTTGATAAAAATTTTCTTTCATAACATCTAAAGCCGTGCTAGATACCGGACCGTGATTCATAGCGACAAATCTATCTTTTGCTATAAGACGCCCGTATTTTCGCAAATGATATCTCTGAGCAAAGAAAAATAGCTTTAGAATAGCCATTCTATTGGCTATTTTATCTTTATTGTCGCTAGATTTGATTATTAAAAAATGCAGTGATTGGACTATCGCTTTTACCTCGGGCATGTCGTAACTCCTTGGATTTTGATGGATTATATCGCACTTTATCTACCAATTTGCTTAAAGTTATTTATCGATTTTTAAAAGCGAATTTCTCCTTTATAGCGCTAAAAGGTTTCGGTTTAAATTCTCCTTGATATGGCGTTTTTTACCATTTCGGCTTTTTCGTGCCTCTTTTGCCGGTGTATGGATTACTCCTGCCCTTGCTCGTATGGCGCGACGATCCTATCCCGCCGTGGGTATTTGGGCGTTAGTCTTTTATCTTTCCCTTTAATTCTTTTATTTTGTCTTGCTTCTCTTTTGATAATTTGTCAATATTTTTTAGCGCTTTAAATAGTTTCTCTTGCCCTTTCTTTGTCTTTAGATCAATATCTTTAAAGTCATCAGTCGCTATTTTAGCCACCTCATACAATACGGAAAAATCATTATCTTTATTCAGACTTTCTTTTAATTTATCAAGGTAACTATCAGCCATAATGCACTCGTGCATCATCGGCATATTCATCATTGATTTTCTAAAGTTTTTACAAACAATAACTATAGGTTTGTTATCGTCTAGTTCGGCTGCCTTATCTGTTTCGCTTTTGTCAAGCGTAGCAGAAAATTTTTCAAAAATCGGTTGGTTGGTTGTAAATATAATCTGAGCGTTACCCGTGGCTGTTTGTCGGATAGATCCTACTCGCCCCATTATAAAAACGTCTTTGTCGTTAAATTTTTTGGCTGCTTTTAATTCGTTCTTTTTAAATTCTTTTAATATCTTATCTGAAGTCGTGGCGATAAACTTTTCCTTGTCCTCAAAAAGAAAAGAATTACCTCCCTCTAGGAATGTGACAAAATCGTTTCTAATCATTAGATCATAAAAAGCCTCCTTATTGTCGTCGGCATAGCCGCTCAACAAAACCATAAATAGTAATGATATGACCTTTTTCATACCCGCTCCTTTATTTTTTATCGTGAATTTTACTGCAAAAAATGTAAAAATATCTTACTATTTTAAGCGTAATTTAATGTAAAATATATTAACATTCTCCCATCAAAACCAAGGTGACCCACACCTAGCCCGCGTCGGGTAGAAGCTACGGGAAGCGTCCGTATGGATACGACAACCCATACCCGAGTAACCAGCCCCGATAGCGACAAGTTCGGGGGTAGAAAAATCCTTGTCAAACTTTCTTATGGCGGACGTATGTTAAGCGGCAAAGACTCTTGGGCGCCCGTAAAACGAGATTTTGGAACGCGGGTTCGATTCCCGTCGTCCGCCGCCATATCCATAAATGAGCCTCCATTCGCCTTGCTCCTTAGGCGGTTAAAAATCTTTGCTGTATCTTTTCGAATGAAAATCCTTAAATCGGAGGCTCTTTTATGGATATTTTTTAAGGAGAAAACGATGGAAAATCAAGAGTTTGAAGACGCTGCCGCAGAGATCGCGGATAGCATTTCGGATTATCTGCATTCCGTAGCGGAGCATCTATGCGAAGTTTCACAGATGAGCAGAATGAGTGTAGGCGATCTGCTGATAGACCTCGCGCTGCTAACAAGGATGGCGGAGCGAAAAAAGGAGGAGCACGATGCTACGGCTTCTGAAAAGGCTATTTAGAAAGCATACGAAATTTACGATCTCAAATCTTAGATTTGGGATATTGAAAGGGTAAAAAATGAGCTTAAAAGACTTTAGAAAAGCATTTATAGCTTACCGGACCCGGGTAGGTGTATATAAACACACGAAATTTAGCAGCTTCGCCAAATTTGTGAATGCTCGAAAAAAGGAGATGAAATGAGCGAAACAATGAGTATTAAAGACTACCACGCACGAGTCGAAATCTCTAAAAGTGATTTGGACCTCTTGGCAAAAAGCCCCTATCACTTCAAATTCAAAGACGAGTTCGAAAAGGCTGACAGCAAGGCTCTAACCTTGGGCTCGGCAGTGCATAAGCTGGTGCTGGAGCCGCAGGACTTCTTTAAAGAATTTGCCGCTGAACCAAAAGCCGATAAGCGCACCAAAGAGGGTAAAGAAATTTACGCGGAGTTTTTAAAGGGCGCGGAGGGCAAGACCGTCCTAGACGCCGAAGCTTATGAGAAAGCGACCGCTATCGCAAACGCAGTCAATTCTATGAGAGAGACGGCGCTTTTCTTAAAAGACGGGCTAGCGGAGCAGAGCTATTTCGCGGAGATTGAGGGGGTGCCCGTGAGGTGTCGTCCCGATTTTCTCAACGAAGCGCTAGGGCTTTGCGTAGATTTGAAAACGACCTCCGACGCTAGCGCGGACGGATTTGCAAAATCGGTAGCAAATTTTAACTATCACATCCAAGCGGCGTTTTATACCGACATCTTGCGTCTATGCGGTAAGCGCGTGGATAACTTCCTGTTTATCGCAGTCGAAACTAAAAAGCCTTATATGACGGGCTTTTATACATTAGATGAGGCGGCGATAGAGCAAGGGCGCAAGACATATCTAGCCCTGCTTGAGCGCTATAAGCTGTGCCTAGAGCGTAACGAGTGGTGGGGATATGCGAAATTCGAGCCCGAGAGCAAAGAGATAGAGGCAGTGCAGACATTAAGCCTGCCTGCGTGGAAATTTTATGAGAGCATAGCGTAAAGGGTAGAGAATGACGGAAGAAAAGAACGAATATTTAGCGAAAAAGCTAGATAAAAATATAAAAAAAGAAGTTTTTGTCTTTTTCCCATGGGTAAAAAACGATCATGAGGACGATAAAAACTGGGGCTATGAGGTGCGATATTACGATCTAGCGGACAATGATGCGGTAGCATATTATGATGTGTATATCGGTGATTATCGACTAAAGAATGATGAAAAATTTAGTGGCGAGATAGAGCCGTCTAGGGAAATACGTGAAAAAGAAGGCTTTGCTCTCTCTTGTTATGTTAGCAACAGAGGTAGCGGTAGACACGGCGATTGGGACGGGCGCCCTCTTGATGAGTATGCCAGCCTACAAATAGGGAGTTTTATTTTAGCTAGGCTTATGCACTATTCTAAAAAATACGACAAAAAAATCAAAAAAACAGGAGGCGACCGATGAACCAACTACAACAAACTAAACCACAAAGTCCGGCAAAGAATTTTAATAGCTTAATGGCGAAATTCGCCGAGCAAAAGATGAGTGAGATCATAGCCCTTAGCGGCGGAAGCAAGGTCAAGGCAGATAAATTCGTAACCGATTTAACTCTGCTTGGAATGGATAAGAATATTTTAGAGTGCGATCCCGTATCCGTCTTTAGCGTCGCTCTTAAAATCGCCCAAGTGGGGCTGTCTATCGTAAAAGAGCAGAAGCAGGCCTACATCGTGCCGTTTATGGAGCAAGGCGTCAAAAAAGCTCAACTGCAAATAGGTTATATCGGCTGGCGAATTTTAGCAAAGCGCGCGGGATATGACATAGACGCCGAGCTGGTGTATGAGTGTGATAAATTTGAATACACGGTCGATGAAAACGGCAAGAAATTCATATTTGAAGCCAATCTAAAAGATCGCAACGAAACCGATGCCGCGTGGATAAATGAAAACCTACTCGGTGCGATGGTGTGGGCTAGAGATAAAAACGGCGTAACCAAAGATTTCATTAGCGCAAAGAAGCTAAATCAGCTAAAAAACACCAATCAAGCGGTAAAAAAGGGCAAATTTTCAGCGTGGACGAACTGGAGCGAGGAGATGTATAAGGCAAAAGCTATTAAATATGTCGCCTCAAAACTACCGACCGATGATTTTATGCTTATGAGTGCAGTAAATGCCGAAAACGAGGCCTACAAAGAACAGCCTAAAATCGAAACTCCCGCAACGCAAAATTTAAACGAGTTTTTGGCAAAAGCAACGGAAAAACCCGCCGCCGAACTTCCAAACCCGACAGAGGAGATCATCGAAGCCGCGCCGCTAGATATTGACGTAAGCGAGGAAGTGCTACCGCTTGACGCTCTACAAAACGAGCTAGTGGCAAGAGGCATAGACGAAATCGAAGCGGAAAAACGGATGGAGAGGATGAACCCTGATGAAGCAAGGGCATATTTAGCCGATCCAAATTCGATTGACGCATTAGCGGAGGAGCTAAAAAATGAATAAAGTCGTTTTAATCGGAAATTTAACGCGCGATATCGAGCTAAGATACACGCAGAGCGGATATTGCGTCGGAAACACCGGTATCGCCGTAACGAGAAAATTTAAGAACGCGCAGGGGGAAACCGCGGAGGAAACCTGCTTCATCGACGTTAAATTTTTCGGTCGCACGGCGGAGGTCGCTAACCAATACCTACGCAAAGGCTCAAAGCTCGCCGTTGAGGGGCGGCTCAAGCTGGAGCAGTGGCAAGATCAAAGCGGACAAAACCGCAGTAAGCACGTAGTAGAGGTAGAGAGCCTAGAGATGCTAGGCAGCAATCAGGGCAGGCAGAGCAACCAAAGCAGCGGCACGCAAAACTACGCTCAAGGCGGCGGAACACAAGGCGGGCAAGCCCCTAGCCAAAGTCGCAAACCCGCTCCGCAAAGCGCCAAATACGATGACGGCAACGACACGATCCCATTTTAAGGAGGAGGCGATGGGTGAGCTAGAATGGCTAAACGAATACGGCGACTTCGATGAATGGCGCGTCGCAGCAGAGGCACAATGGTGGGAGGATTACGGAGCTGACGCGGCGTATGACAGAGAGATAGACGACGCGGAATATTTCGCGCAAAGAGATCCCTATGTGGATGAACGCTAGAGAATTCGCAAAGCGCGAGGGCAAAAAGCTCTGCGTGATAGACGTGCAGGCTAGTAAGGACTGAAAGATCGGGCGCACGGATCGCTTCCGTAAAGTGAGCGGAGTGCTACAGATAGAGACGGAGCGCTACTACCTCCCACACAACGATCCGATCACGCCTGCGCTTAGGGAGCGGATAGAGCGGCTTTATTATGAGGCTATCGAATTAGTCGCAAGCGATTATGAGCTGGCGTGGATAGCGCATAAGGGCACGGGCTCGCCGCACTTAAATGTGCTTCAGCGCTTTATACGCTTTCGGTGGCATCGCGGCGGAAAGATAGTAGAGAAAATGTGCGAGAACCTAGAGGCGCTTTTGGCAATGAGCGAGGAAGCGCGCACAGAGTTTCTGGCTCGTGAGCGGGAAGCTATGAGAGAAGCGGCAAGTTCTAAAAAAAGAGAAAAAGATGAAATTTAAGCAAGGAATAAATCAATGAGCTATAAAACAGGGTTGCAAGAGCTTCAAAGAAAGCTTATAGAGATTAAGGATAAGAAAAAACAAGCGCAAAAGGCGTTTTTTAAAATTGCCGGGGAGAGAATACAAGAGGACTTTCCTTTCCATAGCCTGCACGAAAATATTTTTGAGAGCCTGACGCTTTCCTTTTCGACAAATGGAAAATTTAAAGCGTCCAAGACCACCGCCTGCAATGTTTGGTTTTTGGACGATGTGACTTTTCGCTTTTATCACGAAAAGGGGCAAACTGAAAAAGTCGAAAAGGCAAAGCAAATCATAGAAAAATTATATGAAGGAGAGGACGATGAGAGAGATTAAATTTAGAGCATGGAATGTTCTAGACAAGAAAATGCTTAATTGGGGCGATATTTTTCACTTACCGGCTTGGGAAATTTTTCCCGGAACTCCAGAACAAAGGCCATTTAATATTATGCAATATACAGGAATGGAAGATAAAAACGGGCGCGAAATTTATGAGGGGGATATTATTAAATTCGTTTCAAGACTTGACGGTAGCAAAAGAATGGGCACGGTCAGATACTGGGTGGGTGACGCTGCGTTCCTGATCGAATGTGAAAGGGAGATATTCTTTTTGTTTCACGATGCGCTCAACCGCGAAGTCATCGGCAACATCTACGAGAACCCAGAAATTTTAAAGGATAGGCGATGAGTATGTGGTATAGAACACGCATAGAAATTTCAGGGCTGACGCTCAATCAGGCGGCAGCTATTACGGCAAGAGGCAAAGACTTCCTAGGGAGCATAATGCCGCTGCCTAAGACCATAGAGCTCGATGAGGACGGCTTTTACAAGACAGAGAAAGACAAAGAGGCCGCGCGCGAATTCTACAACAAAGAGCGCGACTGTCGATTTATTAACTGCGATTGGAAATACACTGTATATCCAGAATATGGCGGGTATCGCGTGTTAATTGAAGCGCAAACCGAAGATATTCCTAAAAAAGAAATCCTTAAATTTATTAAGGAATTTGAAATGGAGAAAGAATGGCAGTGCATAGAATTTCTAGTAACGTCTTTTTGGGAAGAATTTGACGAGGGAAGCGATAATTGGATATTGCGAGCAGAGATAATATCAGACGAAAAGCAAAAACTCACGATGACCGAGTATGCGGTAAAGACACCGCTAACTTATGTAATATGAAGGGATGAAAAATGAGTAGCCCCGACCGAGAAAAAGAGCGCGAGATGCTAGCCAAAATAGACAATTTCGCGCAGAAGCATAATGAAAAAGGCGCGCTCGTGAAAAAAATACACCAAAAGCTTTTTAGCCTAAATTTAAAGCAGTTAAAGGAAGTTTTAAAAAGGATCGAAAAATGGACAAATTCATAACCAAAGCCGAAGCGCTTAAAGAGCTCGGTATATCCGCGCGCTCGCTTTACGATAAAGTAAGGCAGGGCGTAATAATAGCCAATAAGGTTAATTCGCGGGTAATCTACTACTCGCTTAAGTCTATCCGCGCTTACAAATCAGGACAAGCCGTCCAAAAAGTCGCTCCACCACTGCATTAGCGCCGCGCGCTGTTTTAAATTTTTGGCGTGGTTATAGGCGTCTTTCACCTTATTTTTTTCAACGTGCGCGAGGCAAAGCTCTATAACGTCGCTGCTCTGCC
>CAUVFI010000019.1:0-11250 GCA_963551055.1 uncultured Campylobacter sp.
CGCCCTTGCGAGCCTCGCTAATTTTTTCGGCAAGGGTAGCGGTGCTTTCGCTAAGACGTTTAAATTCCGTTTGCAACTTGGTTTTTTCAAAGCTTAACTGCTCGTAATGCGCAAGCTCTTTCTTGCGTGCTTCAAGCGTAGCTAAAGCCTCTTCTACGCTTCCATAGCGCCTATTTAGCGCGCTAAGAGCTTCAATACGATCTAAAATTTTCTCTATGTCGATGTTTTCGAGCTCGTCTAAATTCAAGCTTTCTTGCTTTAGCCGCAGTTCGTTCATCGCATCCTCGAAAAACGCACTATCCAGTCCGCTAAGACTTAGCGCTTCGATGACGCTGCGCTCCAGCTCAAAAACGCCCTGCGCCCTAGCCCAAAGTTCCTCGATCTTATCTTTTTTACTAAGCTTTTTTTTGATCTGCAAAAGCTCCTCATATTCGCCGATCTTAGGCGATACGCGCTCGATTTTTTCAATCTCGAAGCGAGCAAATTCCTTTAACTCCTCGATCTTGCGCTCTTGATCTAAAATTTCATCCAGCTGCTTTTTTGTGTGGCTAAATTCCACAAAAGCGCTTTGAAGCTCCGATAGGCTTTGCGCGTGCGCCGCATCTTTTTTCGCGGCGATAAAATCAAGTAATTTTAGCAAGCTGTCGCTACTCATTTCGCCGGCGTTTTTCGCGCCTAAAAATTTCACGTATTCGCCGGCGATCGTGCTTAGATTTTTTTTCGAGACCGATTGAGAATTTATAAAGTATCGCAAGCTACGCTCTTTTAGGACGCGAAAAATATTTGGCGTATCGTTTA
Organism: uncultured Campylobacter sp.; assembly: GCA_963551055.1. Lineage (GTDB taxonomy): Bacteria > Campylobacterota > Campylobacteria > Campylobacterales > Campylobacteraceae > Campylobacter_B. The sequence goes on from CAUVFI010000019.1 coordinate 799, forward strand.
TCAAGCCGAAATTTCCCATATCAAATTTATGCTCCACGTCCGCTTCTATGAGCTCAGCCTCGCATTCGTTGAGACCGAACACCGCTAAAATCGCGCCTATTAATACCGATTTACCCGCGCCGCTGATACCTGTGAATACACTAAGCCCTGGACCAAAACTAAGCTCGCTCTCGCAAAAACCCAGATTATTTTTAATATAAATTCTTTCTAGCATCCGCCGTGTCCCCATCTGAGCTTGGCTTTTAAAACGTCGAAATAATCGTAGCTCTTGCGTTTTATTAAATTTGCTTTGGCATGTGAAATTTTAGCGCTCACGCTGCTAAATTCCGCCATATCAAAAACGTCTTGTCCGTCGATGACGACGCCAACTTCGGAGCTTCCGGCGTTTTTGAAGCTCACTAAATATTCTTTTGGCAGGATCAAAGGCCGCTGTGTCAGGCTGTGCGAGCAGATCGGCGTGACGCAAAACACGTCGCACAGCGGATAGACGATCGAGCCGTTGGCACTCATATTATACGCGGTCGAGCCCACGGCGGAGCTTACGATCACGCCGTCGCCGTAGTAGGTGTTGAAATATTTTCTGTTTAAAAAGGCGTCGATCTTTGCCATTGAAGAGATATGGCTGCGAGTGATTACGACGTCGTTAAATGCAGTCTTACGGACGATCTTGCCGCTGCCGTTTTCCAGTATCACTTCAAGCAAAAACGGGCGCTCGATCTCGTATTCGCCGCACAAAAATTCCTTTAAAAATTTTGCGAATTCGCTCGGCTGCACGTCCGTTAAAAAGCCCAGAGTGCCCGCGTTGATGCCCAAAATAAAGGCGTTTTTATCGCTTAGCAGCCTCGCAAGCCCGATGAGCGTGCCGTCGCCGCCGAGGCTGATTAAAAAATTGGTCTTTTTTAAAATTTCTGCAAGCGTATGCGGTTTGAAGCCTAAAAATTCGGCGCTATCTTGCTGCATCAAAGGCTCAATACCTTGCGCTTTTAAAATTTCACAAATTTGCTCCGCGACGGGGCGAATCTCATCCGATTTTTTGGCTATCAGCCCCGCGAATTTAAGGTTTTTATGAATTTTGTTTTCCATAGTTTTATTTTATAAAAAATTAGCTTTGTAAAAGCAAAATTTAACTATACTTGCGTTTTACAAATAATTTTAAAGGAGTAAATTTGCGAAGTCATTATTGCGCCGATTTGAGTAAAAACGATATCGGCAAAAGTGTAACCGTGTGCGGCTGGGTAAATTCTTACCGCGACCACGGCGGCGTTATTTTTATAGATTTGCGCGACCGAAGCGGGCTTTTACAGCTAGTCTGTGATCCCAAAGATAGCAGCTCAGCATACGAAGTAGCAAATACCGTGCGAAACGAATTCGTCCTAAAAGCCGTCGGCAAGATCCGAGCTCGCGGCGAAGGGCTTGAAAATCCAAATTTAAAAACCGGCGACATCGAAGTCGTAGTAGAAAGCTTAGAGATCGAAAATCCGAGCAAACCGCTTCCTTTCGTAATCGGCGATAAAAGCGTCAATGAGGAAACTAAGCTGAAATACCGCTTTTTGGATCTGCGCGCCGAAGGGAGCTTCGATAAATTTAAGATGCGCTCCAAGGCTGCGATCGCCGCGCGAAATGCTCTTGATAGGCTCGGCTTTGTAGAGGTCGAAACGCCGATCTTAACGCGCGCGACGCCTGAAGGCGCTAGGGATTATCTGGTGCCTAGCCGCGTCTATCCGGGCAGCTTCTATGCGCTTCCGCAAAGTCCGCAGCTTTTCAAGCAGCTTTTGATGTGCTCGGGCTTTGATAAATACTTCCAGATCGCGCGCTGCTTCCGCGACGAAGACCTGCGCGCCGACCGCCAGCCAGAATTTACGCAGATCGATATCGAGATGAGCTTCAACACTCAATACGACGTAATGCGCGTAGCCGAGGAGGTTTTAAAGGATATTTTCAAATCCTGCGGCCGCGAGATCGTCACCCCTTTTAGACATATGGAGTATAAAGACGCGATGGAGCTTTACGGCAGCGACAAACCCGATCTGCGCTACGATATGCCTTTCATCGACGTAGCCGATATTTTTGAAAAATCGAGCAACGAAATTTTTTCAAATTTAGCCAAAGACCGCAAAGCTAACCGCGTTAAAGCTCTTAAAGTCGAGGGCGGCGATCTGAAATTTAGCAAGCGCCAGATGCAAGGCTTTGAGGAATACGTGAAAAAATTCGGCGCGCAAGGCCTTGCGTTTATCCAAGTAAAAGAGGACGGTCTAAAGGGGCCGCTGGTAAAATTCTTTGAAAAAAGCGAGCTGGACGAGCTCATCAAGCGCTGTGAGCTTAAAGTCGGCGACGTCGTATTTTTCGGCGCGGGCAAAAAGAAAATCGTGCTTGATTATATGGGCAGATTTAGAATTTTCCTTGCAAACGAGCTTGGCCTGATCGATCCGAACAGGCTTGAGTTTTTGTGGGTCGTAAATTTCCCTATGTTTGAGCAAAACGACGACGGCAGCTACTCCGCGATGCACCATCCTTTCACGATGCCGAACAATCCCGACGAGCCAGATTTGGAGGATATTACCTCGATTGCCTACGACGTCGTGCTAAACGGCATCGAGCTTGGCGGCGGCAGTATCAGGATCCACAAAGCGGACATTCAAGAAAAGGTCTTTAGGCTGCTTAAGATCGAGCCTGCAGAGCAGAGGGAGAAATTCGGCTTCCTGCTTGATGCGCTAAGCTTCGGCGCGCCTCCGCACGGAGGTATCGCGATCGGCTTTGATAGACTAATGATGCTCGTTACCGGCTCAAGCAGTATCCGCGAGGTTATCGCGTTTCCTAAAACGCAGCGCGCGCAGTGTCCGCTTACCAAAGCTCCTAGCGTCGTTACAGACGAGCAGCTTCGCGAGCTAGGTCTTAGGCTTCATAAGAAGGAGCAAAAATGAAAAGCCTTTTTCTAATCATCGGCGCTCCTGGCAGCGGCAAAACGACCGATGCGAGTATGATCGCTCAGATGAATCAAAGCATCGAGCACTACTCCACGGGCGATCTGCTACGCGCCGAGGTAGCAAGCGGCAGCGCTCTGGGCAGGCAGATAGATGGCTTCATTTCTAAAGGCAATCTCGTGCCGCTTGATATCGTCGTAAATGCTATCGTTAGCGCGATTAAAAGCTCGCCTAAAGACTTCATCATCATCGACGGCTATCCAAGGAGCGTCGAGCAGATGAATAAGCTAGACGAGGTGCTGCGAGGAGACGATGATGTAAATCTTAGCGCAGTAATCGAAGTATGCGTTAGCGAAGAGATTGCCAAGGAGCGTGTTTTAGGACGCGCTCGCGGAGCGGACGATAACGAGGAGGTCTTTAAAAACCGCATGGCGGTATTTTCAGAGCCGATCGAGGATATCCGTAAATTTTACGGCGACGCGGGCGTATTTTACAGCGTAAACGGCGAGCGCACGGTCGAGGAGATCGTAGCGGACATAAACGCTATAATCGCCGCGCAGATCGAAAAACTGGGCTAGCGCGCTCGGATGGCGGCTTAAATTTTAAGTGCCTTTGGCTTCTTTTTCATACCGCAAGCGGTGCAGATCGCGCTTAAATTTAACGCGCCTTTAGCACGAGCGCGCTTTGAAATTTATAGCTTGCCGTTAATGGAGATAGTTAAATTTTAGGCGTAAAATTAAGTAGCCGCTGTGTAAATTTAAATGCGAGCATCAAATGCAAGCGGCTTTTAAATTTAATGAAATTTCAGATCTGTTTGCGGATGCAGATATTAAAATTTAAGGATAGATATGGTTAGAAAATTTTTAATCAGTATGGCTTTGTGTGCGGCTGCATTCGGCGCGGGCGGCTTTGTGCCAAGCGGCTCTGCGGCGCAGGCTCAACCGTCAAGCGTCAAAGAAGCGCTTAAATTAAGAGATGATTCTTTTATCACGATCGACGGCAGGATAAAATCTCAACTCAGACACGAGCATTATAGATTTGTAGATCAAAACGGCGATAGCATCGAGGTTGAGATCGACGATGACGTTTGGCGTGGCGTGAGCGTGGATGAAAATACGCTCGTGCGAATTAGCGGCGAGATCGACAAAGATTTTACCAAAACGACGATAGACGTGAAAAATATCAAAATTTTAAATTCTAAATAAAGGAAAACTATGGATCTTTCAAAGATAAAAGTGGGCTCAAACCCCGATAAAATCAACGCAGTAATCGAAATCCCTTACGGCTCGAATATCAAATACGAGATCGACAAAGCAAGCGGCGCGCTATGCGTAGATCGCGTGCTATACGGCGCGATGTTTTACCCCGCAAACTACGGCTTCGTGCCCAATACCTTGGCAGACGACGGCGATCCCGCGGATGTTTTGGTGCTAAACGAATACCCGCTTGCCGCCGGCAGCGTGATCCCGTGCCGCTTAATCGGCGTTTTGATGATGGAGGACGAAAGCGGCATGGACGAGAAGCTGCTTGCCGTACCGGTTAGCAAGATCGATCCGCGATATGAGGGCATTAAAGGGGTCGCCGATCTGCCTAAAGCTACGCTGGATAAGATCAAAAATTTCTTCGAAACCTACAAGCTTTTAGAGCCGAATAAATGGGTCAAAGTGAAGGATTTCGCAAGCGCCGCGGAAGCGGAGAAAATCCTAGACAAAGCGATCAAGGCTTATAAATAATCCCCTTTTTGCGCACTCGGCGCTAAAATTTAATCAAATTTTGACCGATCCGTTCGGTCAAAATTTATCTTTAAATTTAAATTCTACAAATTCTCAAATTTTAAAATATTTTAAATTCCGCGCAAATTTTACCTAAAGCCTGCGCTTGATTTTTTGCTTGTTTTTCGGCGGTTGAGCTAAGCAGCCTTGGGTTATTAAATAAAGATTTTTAAAACTACATTGCACGAAATGGCGCGACGGGGATCGGAGCTTTATACGTTAACAACGGAGAAATTCCGCGAGCTAAAGGCTTCATATAGACCGCAGTTAAAATTAAAAATTCGCTATCTTGATTTTGAAAGAGATCGCGGGCGTCATTGCAAAATTACGAAGCTGATGTCATCACAGACAAGAGCCTTTGGTCTGCCACGCTACGTAAAATTTTAAAATTTAAAAACATCACAAAATTATAGGATATCGCATAGTTAGCAAGCCGCAGCTAGTGATAAAATTTCTATACCGAAAGTGCAGCGGCATTTGTGCAGTTACGCGTTTTATAAAATTCTATAAATTTTTCGCTAGATCGTCGCAGAATAAAATTTAACCCACTCTTTTTATATAAACTTTTGCCGATCTGGAAAGCAGCTGAGAGATTTGATAAGCGGCACTCTTGTTTATACGCTCAAAAAGTAGCTGCGGTTTTACCGAGCCGTTTAGAATTTTAAAGATCAAAATTTGGACTAGATATTAAATTTAGTCCAAATTTTATTGAAATTTACAAGGTAAGTTCGAAGGTCAGCTTAAAATTTCGCCCCGGGGCGTAGAAGCGGTTTATGCCCAGACTATCTGATTTGCGAACCATATTCGTGGTGCCGAAAGACCTTACCGATCTGGCAGATTCCCAAGTTAGATACTTTTCGTCCGTTATGTTGTAGCAGCCGAATCTGAAGGTTAAATTTTTAGTTGGCTTGACGTATGTTACTAGGTCTAGTACTTTGTAGCTGGAGCTTAACCAGTGCGCTCTGTAATCGGTTACCGGATGTCCGTTTATAGGATCTCCGCTTTGCTTTTCGTTTTTCCAAAACATATTGTAGGTATCTTCGGGCTTTTTGGCCGAGACGGTCGTTAGGTACAGATCGACTCCGAATTTATCATTTTTTTCGGCGTAACCTACGTTATAAACCGAAGTCTTCGGCTGTATCGCGTTCATCGGCACTAAACCGTCATCGTCGGTTAAAATTTTACCCTTTTGTTTCGTAAATTTATAGCCTATATAAAATCCGCCCATACTATCCGAAAGATCGCCGAGATTAAATTTAGAGCTTATCTCTATGCCGTGTACCTTGGCTCTTTGCCTATTTACGTTTTGATACATATCAAAATCAAGCGCGCTATTCGCGTTCGTATTTACCCTTTTTGTGCCTTGGTATTCCAGATCTAAGAAGTCTTGATAGTCCGTCTTAAACCTACTAATCGTAATATAACTTTGGCTTTCACTATGAAATGTAACGGCTACCTCTTTGGTTTTAGCTATTTCGGGCCTTAGATCTACATTGGGTTTTATCGTAAAATCCGGATGCTTAAACGCTAGATATAGCTCATCCGTAGTAGGCGCCCTAAAGGCTTTCGAATACTTCGTTTGAATTCTTACAAACTCAAGAGGATTAAAATTTAAACCCACGGCGTAGGAGTTGTTTTTATACTCCTTCGGCTTTGACATATACTCTATATTTCGCTCGGCATTCGTTGCATTTAGTGCATCTACTTCGGCTTGCTTTGCTAGGTATGCGTTCCTGGCTGCCACATAATCCGACCAATTTGGATAGTCGCTCCACTTGGGCTCCGGAAGCGGATTTTTAGCAAGCGGTATAAATAGACCCTCTACCATACCGTCGGGGATCTTTGGGGTCTTGCCCGGAACATAGCCCGGTTTATATCTTACTCTATCGTATCTATAGGCTAGATTGAAATCAAAAAAGTCATTTACTATAACGTCGTCCGCTACGTGAAAGACCCCGTCTTTACTTTCAACCGGTATTAAAAACGACGTTTCCGGATCTCTTCTAGGGCATCTTAGCGCGTCCCATTCATCAGCGCCTTGGCAATCCGCACCCGGAGAGGTATTTGCCCACCATTTCGGATCCGTCGCATCAAAGCCTGCTCTATTTACCATAGATTTATTGGTTTTTATATATTTTAATCCATATGAAAGGCTATTTTCCACACTCAAAAGATTAAAATCTTTGCTAAAATCCAGATCAAACTGCTTAGTATCGGTATTTAGATCCCTCTCTTTCCAGTCTCTTTCTTTGTATCCTTTTGAGTTTGGTAAAATGGTTTTATATTGATCGAATTGGCTAGACTTTTCCCATTTTTGCGTCCAAGTATTATATGTATTTTGCGTTACTTTTTTATATGTTTTTCCGTTGTGAGTCTCCTCTGTAATGTCAAACCTATGTTTGCCGTCGGGAGTGGTATATGATTTTTGAGATAAATCTATATCGAGTGTTTGATATGGCGCATCTCCCCATCCGGGTGCCGGTTTATAGAGTCTGGTCTTTCCGGAGCAGTCAAAAATAGAGCAGTCAAAGCCGTATTCGTTTATATTGGTTTCGCCAAAGTCTCTGTGTTTATTACCCTGCGAATCGGTAAGCGTCGGAAAATTTGTAAAATCTCCCGGTAATCGTTCTCTGGCTACGGTAAAGTCATTGCCGTATTTATCGACTACTTTTGATCCTTTTGGTTGTAGCCCGATTGAGTTGGTTATTTCTGCGCAATTATCGCCCCTGCAATACTCTTCCGTTCTTGCTCTTTGTTTGATTCTTTGATTGGAGAATGAGAATTTTACGCTATCCCAAAGCGGCGTTTCGGTAAAATTTTCGTAAGCGATACCTCTATTTTCTCTCTTACTAAGATCGTCCGTGTATCTCTCTCCGAGCTTGCTTTCGAAAAAATCGGGATTAGTAATCGATCTTGGATAGAGCGTATATGAGTAGTCGTTGCCTTTCGATCTACCTTTATAATCGTCGTTCATGAGGGTAATTCTATTTTCATCATTTGGCTGAAAGGATATTTTAACTAAGGTGCTCTCTTTTTTGATGGTATAAGGATCGGTTTGCTCCCTTTCCCTTCCTCTTACGCTATCGTCGTAAGTGCCGTATCCGTAGTTTCTAAGCTCGTGAGAATTTCTATCGGTTCTGATTACTAAAAAATCAAACCAATTAACTTTTGCAGCTAGAGTATGAGATCTCATTTTCTCTTTATCTCTGCTCGAAATACCCGCTTTAAAGCCGTAAAACCAATTTTTATCGATTAAATAATCCCGTGCATCCTTGGTCTCGAACATAACGGAGCCTCCAAGTGCGCCGGAGCCTGCTTTTATGGAATCTGCTCCCTTGGTAATAGTCGCTTGTTTGACGTTTTCCATCTCGACGCCGTTTCTCGTGTTGTTAAAATTCCCATATCCCTCAAAAACCTCTTTAAAGCCTTGCGAGCTTAAAGTCTCTGCTTGATGAAGTCCGTCTATCGTGATGGCGACGCGGTTTTCGTCCACTCCGCGGATCGAGTAGCCGCTAGAGCCCATCCTACCCGCTTCAACGACGCTAACCCCCGTTTCATATTTTACGAGGTCTCTAGTATCGGAGACTTGCTGCTTTTCTAGTGTTTTGGCGCTCTTTTTAGTTTCGCCGACTTTTTTGGTAAGCGGGTCGCTTTCTACGTTTCCCGTAACATTGATCTGCCCTAAATTTTGGGAGCCACCTTCGCTATCATCCTGTGCAGCTAAAGTGGCCGCGCATAAACAAAGCGCTCCTGCCGCTGCAATGGAAAACCTAAATAAGCTCATTTTGATCCTTTTATAATACTATTTCTCATAGGCGTTATTAAAAAGAGCAGTATATTAGTGAAAAATTCTTTAAATTTAAATTAAAAAGAATTTATTTATCATTTATAGTTATAAAATTTAATTAAATTTAAAGAATTCCTAGGCTTACGCCTTTATCTCTTAAATTTACATTTTTTAAAATTACAAATTTTTACTTTAAATTTAAAAGTATTTTCATGAAATACATGCGATGAGATAGTGAGTAAATTTTAAGATTTTAACTTGAGAAATTTTAAAATTTTATCATAAGTGAGCGGAATTTTATCTACGCGTAGTATATAGCTGGCATCATGGCAGATTAGTATTTCTAGGAAGCTGCGCCTAAGATAATTTATAAAATTTAGAATTTTAAAATTCTAAAAAATTGATAGCTCGCTGATTGCGTAGCCTTGTTTGTGCGCAAGCATGCAAGCTTCACGGATTAAGGCGCGCTCGGTGCGATACCGTGTTTATCATCGATGAGTTCCGCTTCGTTTAATTGCTTGTATTCGTCGCAGCCGATCTGCTCTGCTAAATCGCATGCTTTCCCGTAAAATTCTTTTGCTAAGGATCTATCTTGTTTAATATGCCATCCATTTTTGTATAAATCCCCGAGATAACTACACGAGTCCGCATCCCCGCTCTCGCAAGTATTTTTAAGCAAATTTAGCCCGCGTTGATATAGGCTTTCTGCTTTTTGGTAATTGCCTGCTTTGTATAAGTCTCCCAGAATCAAGCACGCCGCCGCTTTGCCGCCATCACAAGCCTTTTGGTATAAATCCGCAGCCTTTTTGAAATCCTTCTCTACGCCCTTGCCGTCTATATATAGATCCGCTAGGCGCTGACACTCATATAAGTCGCCTTCATCGCATTTTTTTTGATTTATTTGAGCTTTCTTTTGGTACAAAACAGCCGCTTTTTTATATAGAATCTCCGCCTTTTGCAAGTCCTGTCTGACCTTGTCACCGTTTTTATATAAATATGCGAGGTTATTGCACATATCTGCATCACTGTTATCGCAAATCATTTGACGCAAAACCATAGCCTTGTGCTTGTCTCTTGAGGCGCCGATATCGGATTCGTATAAAATTGCAAGTAAATCGCACGAAAGCATATTGCCGCCGCTACAAGCCTTTTGATGCAGGCTCGCCGCCTTTTGATAATCTTGTCTAACGCCATAGCCTTCGAAGTATAGTCCTGCAAGCTCATAGCAGCCGGTCATATCCCCGCCGTCGCAGGCTTTTTGATAAAAATCCGCCGCTTTTTGATAGTTTTGAGTGACGTTCCTGCCGAATCGATATAAGTTTCCGAGCCTATAGCAACTTCGCGTATCTCCACCGTCGCAGCTGCGCTGCCACATTTTTATCGCTTTAGAATAATCGCCGTCCTCATAGAGCTTGTCCGCGTCTTCAAAGACTCCCCCCATGCAAAACATAGCTATAACGGCTAGATAAAGATATCTTTTCATTTAATCCCTTTGAAATTTCTGTAAATCTACTCGCGCGTTTGCGGCGCAAAATTCCTCATTTGGTATTTATAAGCTCGGCTTGCGCGCGGGTTTAATGCGCAGCTAGCCCTGGCGCAAACCGAACAGAACCGCGTTAGCTCTCCTTCAAAAGCTTGGTTAGCGCCGTGCCGCTTTCGTCGTGTTTGCGGATATTTTTATAAATTTTATTGAAATAAATTTCTAAAAATTCCTGATCGTCGATTTTCTCTTCGCCCTTTTTCGGCACGATCTTTCGGTACTCGCCGCTGCTTTGTAGCTCGAATGCAAGCTCATTGTCGCTTAGCTGAAGCTTTAAAATTTCTTTGAGTTTGTTTTGCAGATTTTCGTTGTAAATCGGGCTCATCAGCTCCAGCCTGCGTTCTAAATTTCGCGGCATCCAATCCGCGCTCGCGATGTATAGGCTGGGCTGCGCGTGCGCGAAGTAAAAAATTCTAGCGTGCTCCAGGTATT
>CAUVFI010000020.1:0-10628 GCA_963551055.1 uncultured Campylobacter sp.
TGTATCAAGAGATCGTTATGGTAGATATTTACAAATATATGCCATTGCTATTTTCTAAACATCCGACGGTACCGGATCCTTATAAGCAGTTCATTACGGAATGAAATTTGCGTATGACAGCACGGATAAAACTATAAAATTTAAGGATCGGACGGTATGGCACAAAACACGATGAATGAAATAGATCATAACGAAAAGGAGCAACGCAATGTCAGATAGAATTGCCGCTTTTTTGACAGGCATAATGTGCTTCTTATATCTTATAAATTTTACGGTACATAAACATGTAAAAATAGGCGAGAAATATATTAAATTTGATGATGCGGGTAGTTTGTGGATATTACCTGCAATCGCATTTATAGTAATAGGTATTTCTGGCTTTTATTTTGCCTTCCGCTCTGAAAAGAGCATAAAAAGATATCCGAAGTATATGTGGTGTGCAGACTGCGGTAAATTTTACATGTACGAGGACGTCAAAGATACGGATCAAATTTGCCCGGACTGCGGCAAAAAGCTTACGGAGTATAATGACGGCGACTACTGGCGAAGAAACGCTCCTCATCAAGGCGTTAAACCCCCAAAGCCCAAAAAGCGTAAATTTAAAAAGCGATGAAATTTTGATTTGTTATAGAGGAATATAAAAATGCTAAATAGAATTTTTGCATTAATCGGCTTTTTCGCTTTTTTCGCATGGGGACTGGCGGCCGCTTTATTAGGGAGAGTTGATATAAAGCCTGGCTTTATGGCATCTGTAAAATTTGAAAGCGCGTATCTGCGTATAATAATTGGAATTTTATGTTTTGCGGCGTGCGTTTTCTTTTTATATCTCGCCTTTCGCTCCGAAAAAAGCATAAAATATTATCCTAAATTTATGCGCTGCAAAGAGTGTCTTAAATTTTATAATTTCTCGGACGTTAAAGATAGGAGTGTTTGCCCTAAATGCGGAGGCGAGCTGCAAGATTATGCCGAGATAGAAAAGTGGAATCAAGCAGAAAAGAATAAAAAGCTTGAGAAATATTTTAAATTTGAAAAAGAGTGGCTAAAGAGGGTGAGCCATGATAAAAAATAATTGATGCGCAAGCAAAATCAAAAAGTCTTAGGAATAAAAAATGAGCACTAGGATAGGTTTAATACTTTTTGGCGCATTTTAGACGGATATGATTTTAGGGATTTGGCTAAATTTCAAAATTTCAGCTAGATCCGCTTTGCGAATTTGCCTTTTTAAAAAAACGCCGCTAAAGAATCTAAATTAAAACCGAAATTTTATCGCGCCACGTAAAACGCTCAAGATCAAAATTTCATCCAAACTACGCCTAAATTTTAAAAAATCTATCTTTAATCTTTGAAATTTATTATTATTTAATCAAGAGAAATTATAATATAGCATTTGCAAATCATTCGCAAAATTCTAATTTTGAATAGGGGAGAGTGATGTTTAAGAAATTTTATCTTTCAAATGCCGCGATCGCGCTAAGTTTGTGCGTCGCATTGCAACTAAACGGAGCCGAAAACAACGCTACGTCCAAAAATATCAACGCGTCCGGCGCGGGAGCCGTAAATTCCGCAGCTCCTAAAAACGCTTCCGGCGCGAACGCCACGAAGCTGGGCACCATCGTAGTTACCGCGACGGGCTTTGAGGATATGCTTAAAAACGAGGTTCGCAACGTCTCGGTCATCACCGCGGAGGATATGGAAAACCGCGGCTACCGCGATCTGCACGAAATTTTAGAAAAGGCGCCGGGGGTTAGCTTTCACGGCGATACGGTCGATCTGCGCGGGCAGGGCCAGAAGGCAAATACCTCCGTCAAGGTCCTTCTTAACGGAGTCGCGCTCAATATGATCGACACGACGCCGACGCCCATCCCGATCGATCTCGTTCCTATTGAGGATATAGAGCGCGTGGAGATCATCCCCGGCGGCGGTAGTGTGCTTTACGGCAGCGGCACCAGCGGCGGCGTGATAAATATCATCACGAAAAAGGGAGCCAGATACCCGTACGCCAATATCTCGACCAAGATCGCGTCGTATAATTACAATGATCTAAATTTAGGGCTCGGCGGAGGCGTGAGCGATAATCTATTTCTAAAAACCGCCGTAAAGGGCTTTAAGCAGCGCGGATACCGCAAGGGCGAGAAAGAGAGCGGCTATTACGGCTCGCTCGGGATGTATTATAAAATTTCGGACGATCAAAGTATCTCTTTTGATCCGAGCTATTATCAGGCGCGAACCTATTCGGTGCCGAGCTTAGGGCTTGCCGAGCTTAAAGCGGATCGCCGCCAACAAGGAGGCGAGAGAACCTTTACTAAAAGCACGCGACTAAATTTTGACTTGGATTATGCGGTGAAATTCGGCGATAGATTTGAAGCAAATTTACAGCCTTATTACCAAGATATTAGAATTTTGCAAAAGGGATTTGTGATGAAAGACCGCAAAGAGGGGGCAAATTTAAAAGGCAAGCTCGACTACGACAGCGGCGAGTTCATAGCGGGATACGATTATCTCAAAAACAAAGGCTTTCGCAGGATAAATTTTGACGCCGCGATGAATCCTATGATGAGCCGTTCACAGCTTACGATCTTTGATATGCAAAAGCTTACCCACTCGGTCTATGCTTTAGAAAAGCATAATTTCACCGATCTGTTTTCGCTTAGTGCGGGCGGGCGGTTTGAGCGCGCCGAATACAAAGTAAATCGCAGAGTTTCGACTACTATAAAAAGGATGGGAAACATAATCTCGCAGACGCAAGACAGTACCCGAGTAAGCGATCATAAGAACAACTACGCTTTTGAGATTACGCCGAATTTTAATTATTCCAAGGATGGCAATCTATATTTTAAATTTGAGCGCGGCTATATCTCCCCGGGCCCTAATCAGCTCATCGACAAGCTCGGTCGTAACGGCCCTTATGTGCTTAATAACCTCAAATCCGAAACCTTTAAAACCTACGAGATCGGTCTTAAAGATCTGATCTACGGGCAATACGTAAGCGCTACGATCTTTTGGACCGATACGAAAAACGAGATCGTAAACGAAACCCTGGGCAGCTCGATCACCGACGGTTGGCATTTTATCAATATCGACGAGACGCGCCGCAAGGGCGTGGAGCTGTATGCGGAGCAAAGTCTGCTTTCAAATTTAAAGCTCAGCGAGACCTTTTCATATGTGGACGCCAAGATCCAATCCGGCGCGAATAAAGGCAAGCAGGTTCCGCTGGTGGAGCGCTCGAAGTTCGTTTTGGGCATCGATTACGAGCCGATTAGAAATTTGACGCTGATGAGCGATTTTAAATATTTCTCATCATCGCACGACGCCAACCACGATAGGATCGACTCGCGCACGATCGTGGATCTAGGCGCTGCGTACCGCTTCGCAAGCGGATTTTTGATAAGCGCGGGAGTCAAAAACGTCTTTGACGAGGAGTATAATTACAACCAAAATTTACGCTCGGACATCTATACTCCGGCTCCAGGGCGCAATTACTACGCGGAGTTTAAATACACCTATTAGCGTGCGTTTAAATTTAAGCGAGGTTTGAGCTGCGAAATTTAAAATTTACGGGCGAAATTTAAAATTTTGCCGCGACGTGCTTTGCCGCCGCGGGATTAAATTTAATAAAAGGAGCGAAGATGAGACCGGACTATAAAAACTGGGTGCCTAAGGGCATGATCGCGTGCTTTGCCGCGGGTGCGAGCGTGGCGTTAGTTTTGTTTTTGATTTTCGGCGTTTGCGGTTTGGGTGTTAGTGGTGCGCTAAGAGGCGTGCTAGCCGGGCTTTTCGGCGCAGCGGCGCTGGTTTTGATCGGCTTTACGATCTACTGCGTCGTGTGGTACCGCGCGTTTGATTACGGCGGCAAGCGTCAACTCTCTCGCGCGATCGTAGAGGGCACGGCAAAATACGTAGATCTGCCCGAGGGCGGGCGCGGGCTGGACGTGGGCTGCGGCAGCGGCGCGCTAACGATCGCCGTGGCTAAGCGCAACCCGCACGCATCAGTGCTAGGCGTCGATCGCTGGGGCTTTGAGTACGCATCTTTTAACAAGCAGCTGTGCGAATCCAACGCGCGCGCCGAAGGGGTTAGCAACGTTAGCTTCGAGCAGGCCGACGCTACGCGGTTGCCGTTTGAGGACGAAAGCTTCGATGCGGTGACGAGCAACTACGTTTATCACAATATCAGAAGCAAGGACCGCCAGGCGTTACTTTTAGAGACGCTTCGCGTGCTTAAAAAGGGCGGCAGCTTCGCTATCCACGATCTTTTTTCGCGCGGAAACTACGGCGACATGGATGCTTTCATCGCACGTCTTAAGGAACAGGGCTACGAGCGAGTCAAGCTCATAGACACGACGCAGGGGCTTTTTATGGGCCCGTGCGAAGCCAAATGGCTGATGCTGGGCAGTTCAAAGCTTCTGGTAGGTAGAAAATAAAAAGCCTTCGTAATTGCTGCTTTACTATTGCGGACATCTTTTTTAGCTCAGCTGTTAATATATCGCTCAGGACAGCCGGTTTTTTAAATTTCGCTCGAATCTCGCTCACGACGAAATGTCCGTCCTTACTAAAAGGCTTAACCTCCGGGTCGAAAAACATCTCGCTGCGCGCCCTTTCGCAGTATTTTATATAGTTTGCGTGATAGACTATGCCGCCCGCATCGGTATCTTCGTAGTAGATTTGTATTTTCACTACATTAAACCTCGTGATTCAAAATTTACCTTAAGTTTAATTATTCTTGTAAGACCTTTTATTTCTTTAATAATTGATAATTCCGAAATAAACTTAATTTTTTCACTCAATCTAGCATCTAAAGGTAATTCTGAAAAATCTTTACGTATCAAAGCTTCATTCGCTTGAAAATAAAATTTCCTCCTCTCACGATCCCTATTTAATACGATATAAAATACTCTTTCATTATTGCTACCAGAACTATCGTTGTCAAAATATATCCCGCAATCTGCTTCGTTTGTTTCAGAAAAAAGCTCATCAGGGAATTCGTCTTTGCTTATAAGATTTATCAAGGCTCCTTTGTCATTTGTAGCAAATAAAAAAGTATTTATTTTTGGGATTTCTAGGGTATTATTATGATGAAAACAATCTTTTAACAATTCGGTATATTCGTCAATACATATTTCATGACAATCTAAATACTTTTTAATGTATGTTTTTACTTCATTAAAGTTGCAATCGTTTTGTTCTATAGTATTAACTATATTGTTTATTGCTTGTAGCATATTATTTAATACTGGCAATCTAGAATGCGATACTATGTTTATGCCTTGTGCCCAAGCTAGATTAGTGGCCTCTTCATCAAAACCACTTGCAGAGAATATTATGGGAACATCCAAAAATCTATATTTGTCATTTCTTTGTGAAGATATGTAATTTTCAGATATATCCTTGTACGTTCCTATATATTGCCTAATAAAGGATTTATCTACTTTTTTATCCCAAAATTTACACTCTGTTAGCAATCTTATCGGAAAAACAAACGGTATATTTTTAGAATAAATTCCTACAAAATCAATTTGATGATTAGTTCCTCTGCCCTCTATTTCCCCATCTTCAGATATTATATTACCGTTCAAAATACCAGAACAATCTTTTCTGCATTTTACAAACCCATTTTGTTCTAACCAATATGAAATAAAAATTTCATATAGATATCCACGCATTTGAGCTTTTTTCATACCCCAATTCCTATATTAATTTTTTATAATAATACTATCACAGTATTCTTTAATTTATTCCACATTAAATAAAGCTCATACATATTTCTCAACCTTTTTTACTATTAAACTCTAATATTTTTGCTAAATTTTGTTTAGCTCTTTAAAAAGCTCCGTTAAGCAACTCTTTTACGCTCGGCTTTAATAAATTTCTTTAAAAATTGCGTTTATATTCTAGCAAACATAAATTCTGCCTTTGCCGATGGCTTGTCTATTTGTGAAAGTGGAAAAATTTAGCGTAAAATAATAGAAATATCAAAAAAGTGGTGGTAAAACGAGTAAAATTTTACAAATGCGAAATCGTATGACAATATGTGCTAGACGAAATAAAAGTTTTATGGGCGAGCAATGTTGTAATCTTGTGGTCTAAGATGGGCCTAGAAGGATGGCTTGTAGGAGGCGTACAAATCCGGCGCGGATGTGGTGCAACCGTAGCTCATCAAAGAAGGCTACGACAAATAGAGGATCGTAAAATTTGGTGACGGTAAACCGCAGAGATAAAATTTTATCGGATTACACAGCGATGGAATTTTTAAAATTTTGCCATGAAATTTATCAAAATTTTTGTGAAGTTTAGTCGGCTCATCGGAAGTTTTAAATTTTACAATTTTAAACCTGATATAGACTAAAGCAGCCGTAGTCGGTGCGTACGGCTAAAAATTCCTCGTCGTTTATACGCTCAAATTTCGTCTCGCAGCGCTTCACGACGTGCGAGAGTTCAAGGCTAAGCTGCAAATTTTCGCTTTTTAGATCGATGATGCGGGCTTTGTCGTAGCTAATTAGCGCGAGCCGAGAGCCGTCCGCACTAACGCAAAGCTCGTCCGCTTCGGCGCATTCGCCTTGTAGCCACGCAGGCCCCAGCCGCGAGCCGTCCGCGTCAAGGCAGATTAGCTTATCCGAGTGGCGCTCTTTGCCGAGCAGCGAGCCGTCGGGTAGAAAGCAAATTTTATCCAAAATGCCGGAGCCCCCTTTTATCTCGCTTAAAATTTTGCCGCAAGAGCCGTCAAGCGCGCTTAAAATTTTGATCTCGTTTTGTTTGCAATGAAGCGCTAGCCGCGCGCCGTCATCGCTAATCGCGGCGCACAAGGTCGGCGTATAGCTTTTCATTTCGGATTTGTACTCGCCAAGAGGCGCAATCTCGCCGCCGCGAAAAGTAAAAATTTGACCGAACATCGCAAACGCCGCCGTATCTTTCGCCACGCAAACAAAACTCGTAAATTATTTGCTATTTTTAAAGCTCAACCATGAGAGAGATCGCTAAATTCGCCGCTTGCGGGATCAAATTTAAAGATAAAATGATCCAGATCCAAAAGCAAAACCTCGCCCGCGCGCTCAGCCCGCCATGCAAGCGGCTTTGGCAGGACGATCTGCCGCTTTACGGCGCCGCTTGCATCTAGCCTGATGAGAAAATCATCTAGCGCGCCGCCCTCCTTGTAGCCGCCGCATTTATAGACGAAAAGCTCACCTTCTGCGCCCGCAAAGGCTAGTGCGCCCGTGTATCCGCCGCCGATGTAAACGTGCAGGCTCGTTTCGCCAGGCCTCGCATCCGCGTTTTGCATGACGTAGCCCTTTTTTAGGCTCTCCCACTTCTTTTTCACGCAGGCTTTTTGCGCCTCGTCCGCGCCGGCAAACTCCTTTTGCGTCTGCCTAGTTTTGCCGTTTTGACGCTCTCGCTAGCTAAAATTTGATCCTGCACGCGCAAATTTAGGCGGTCGCCGCCGCTTAAATTTATTAAATTTTTCATTTTCGCTCCTGTGAATTAGTTTTAAAAATTATCGCAAAGAGGCGCTTAAAAGTCTCTAAATATCGATAACGCCGAGGTGTGAGAGCAAAATTTTAATCCCGATCAGAATTAAAATCACGCCGCCTAAAACGAGCGCCTTTGAGTGCAGGTATTCGCCCGTTAGCTTGCCTGCGTAGCACGCCGCGACGCACAGCGCGAAGCAGACGAGCCCGATTACGCAACAGGCGTAGAGGATGTTTATCTCGCCAAAGGCAAAGGTCACGCCCACGGCCATCGCATCGATGCTGGTGGCGATCGCGCCCAGCACCAGCTCCTTCGTGCTTAGGCGTGGATCGGGCTCGTCCTGCTCGCGGCGGGATTCCGCGATCATCTTAATGCCCAAAAACGATAAAATTCCAAACGCGACGAAGTGATCGATCTGCGCGATAAATTTTACGAAATTTATCCCCAAAGCGTAGCCTGCAAGCGGCATTATAAACTGAGCCGCCGCGTAGAAAAATGCGACGCGCGCGATCTGCGCAAATTTAAAATTCGGATATTTTGCGCCGTTTGAGATACTAAGCGCGACGCTGTCCATCGCAAGCGCGAAAGCGATGAGTAAAAGCTCCATATTTAGCCCTTTTGGTATTATAAAAGCGTTGATTATACATTAAAATTTTCGAAATAAAATAATCAATCTTTAATTGGGGAAAAACTTTGCTTAAAAAATTAATCCTTTGTTTATTGCCGCTATTTGCGACTGCTAGCTGGGAAGAGGTTGCCGTAAAGGGACTGGACGTGATGCTTAGTGCGGGCGCGGGCGATAGCGAAAATTTTAAAAACTCACTAAGCACTTTGATAGAGCGTGCCGCAAATGAATACGAACGCACGGGCGTACAGGATTACGAGCTCGATCTGCCTAGCTACATTACCGAGCGCGCGGGCAAAAAAAGCATCGCCGTGCAGAATATGCAAAGGCTGGCGAGCAAGAAGCTAAGTCTTGCCGTAGAGCCGATCAAAAAACTCGTACTCGCTAAAATAAAAGATATGTCCGAAGCCGATACTAAGGCGGTAATGAGCGGCGAGGTGCTATTCAGCCACTATCTGCGCACCAACGCCTTTGATGAAATTTACGAAATCATTCGCCCTTTGGCACGTGAACTAGGAGCCGACGCGAGCTTTGCTAAAAGCTTTAAAAGTGCCGTTGGACGCGAGCCTGGAGACGATTTTAGTAGCGAATTCAGCAGCGCCTTTATCAACGAAAGCTTCGATTTTTTAAGCAAAAACGAAAGGGAGTTTCGCAAAAACTCGGGTGCGATTTTAAACGCCATAAAGACGATCAGATAGGCGCGACCGCACTAAAATCTCGGCGAAATTTTACTTTAAATTTATGAAAAATTCTATCTCGGAGCTCGCAGAAAATTTTAATTCAAAATCCGCTTTAAATTTTATCTCAAATCAGGCGTGCGAGTGCGCGAAAAACACAGCTTTAAATTCTGCTTCAAATGTGGCGTTTACGTGCGCGAAAAACACAACACCGGACGGCACGGTAAATTTCGCTTTCGCTTGCCGCTTCAAAAGAAATTTCAAATTTCAAAACGTGGATGTCCGGTTAAATTCTATCCGCGGAAGAAATTTAAAATTTGCTTCCGCTTCGACTGGTTTCGCCGCACGCAATCGTGCCTCGGCCGGTTTCGCCGTGCACAATCTCGTCGCGCTCTATTCCGCTCCGCGCGTCAAAAATCTTGAAAGAAAATCCGCTTTAAGCTCCGTGGCTCTTTCGCCAAATTTAAAGTCCGCACAAATTCCGAACTGTGCCGAAAATAAAGCTTTAAATTCCGCAAAAGCCTCCGCAATAAACCTTCGCGAAAATTCCGTAAGAAATTCCAGACGAAATTTTATATTAAATTTTGCGGAAAATTTTACTCGCAACAGCGCAAACAGTGCAAGTTCGCTAAGCCGTGCAAGCATCGTAAACGAGCCAAATTTAAGCCTCGCAAAAAGTCTCGCTGCCGCCCATACGCGACGCTCAAAGAAAAATTTTACCGAGGTCATTGCAATCTGCCCAAGCTCTGCTCATACGCCGCAGAGCTTTGGATTGAAAAATTTTAAGGCGCGGAATTTTGCGAAGAAATCTAATTCGGCAGAGAATTCTAGCTCCGCTCGAAGCTTAAATTTCGCGCAGAATTTCGATTTCGCGCAAAGCTCTGATTCTACGCAGAGCCCTGCTACCGCGCAAAATTCTGCCTCTACGCAAAACTACACGAAAAGCTCGAATTCTGCGCAGAGTTTCGGGCAAAATTCCAATTCCGTACAAAGCCGCGCGCAAAACCCCGCTCCGCCTAGCAGGCTGTGGGATCTGGGGCTGCTTTTCGTAGCGATCGTTTGGGGATGCACTTTCGTGCCGGTTCAGCGCGCGCTGCATAGCGGCGACGTTTTTAGCTTTTTGTTTTGGCGCTTTTTGGCGGCGAGCATTTTTACCTACCTCGCCTGCCTGCGCTTCGGCGTCAAATTTGACCGCGGCACGATAGGGCGGGGCGTGTTTTGCGGGCTGATGCTATTTTGCGATTTTTCGTGCCAGACCATAGCACTTGATTATGCGCTATCATCGACGGTGGCGTTCATTTTGGGGCTCAACGTCGTCATCGTGCCCTTTTTAATGCTTGCGTTTTTCGGCAAAAAGGTCGGTGCGAGCGCATTTGGCGGCGCGGTCGTGGCGCTTTTGGGGCTATATTTTTTAAGCGGAGCAAGCGGCGCGGTGGGATTTGGCATAGGCGAGCGATTGACGCTAGTTTCGGCGTTTGCATACGCGCTTCACATCGTATTTACCGGCGTCTGCGCGCGCAAAAGCAATCTCTACGGCTTTGTGATCGTGCAGTTTATCTGCGTCTGCGTCTGCGCGCTGATCACGGCAGTTTTTGTCCCGCACGCCGAATTTGAAGGCGAGATAAAGGTACTTAGGAATTTGATCTTTTCGCCGAACTTCGATTTCGTTTTTGCGCTGGTTTTGACCTCGATCTTTGCCACCGTTGCGGCGTTTGTGATCCAAACAATGGCGCAAAATCGCGGCGTAAGCGAGATAAAAACGGTGCTCATTTTTGCGCTGGAGCCCGTAAGCGCGGGCATAATGGGGTATGCTTTCGGCGAGAAGCTAAGCGCGCTTCAAATTTTAGGCGCGGCGCTGATACTCGCAG
>CAUVFI010000021.1:0-10607 GCA_963551055.1 uncultured Campylobacter sp.
AATGAGCTAAAGCTTGATAAAAACGCTAAGAAAATTTTTGAAAGCTGCTTTTTATGCACCAACTGCGTAGATATTTGCGGCGAGTCTTTGCCCATAGATACGGCAATCGAGAATGTTCGCGCGCGCATTGCGGAAAAATTTGGCATCGCGTGGTACAAAAAAGCTGCGTTTTGGCTGCTCGGGCACCGCAAAGCGCTGGATCTAGCAGCAGCGCTTGGATACGTGTTTCTTAGCTGCGGCTTTAAGATGCGAAAAGATACACAAAGCTCTATGTCGCCTAGATTTGGCTTGCCACTACTTAAAAAAGAGCGCTTGCTACCTGCGCTTGCAAAAAAGAGTTTTATGAACTCGCACGCAGAATTTATCGATAACGGCGGCGAAAAAACTATCGGAATTTTTATCGGCTGCATGGCAAACTACGCTTACGCGGGCGTAGGCGAGGCGATTTTACATATCGCGCGAGCGCTAAAGCTAAACGTAAATTTGATGAAGGAACAAGCCTGTTGCGGCGCTCCTGCGTATTTTACGGGAGATTTTGCGGCGGTTGAACGCGTGGCAAAATTTAATATAGCATATTTCGAAAAAGCTCTGCCTGCTCTTGATGCGATTATCGTGCCCGAGGCTACGTGCTCTGCAATGCTGCGGGTGGATTACGCGCATTTTTTTGAAAACGAGCCGCAATGGAAAGCCCGTGCGCAAAAGCTTGCGAGTAAAATTTTTATGGCTAGCGAATACTTTTATAAATTTACAAACTTAAGTGATCTTTTGATGCGCCGCGGCAAAAGGGCTTTAGCGATTACTTATCACGATCCGTGCCATGCCCGCAAAATGCAGGGTATTTGGAAAGAGCCGCGCGGCTTGCTCGCTCAAAACTACGAAATAACCGAGATGGATGAGCCTAATAAATGCTGCGGATTTGGCGGTGTGACGATGCAAACCGAGCGCTACGAGCTCGCGCGCGCAGCGGGATTAGCTAAGGCGCGCGCAATGGCGGATCTACCCGTGCGCGTAGTTTCTGCCGAGTGCAGTGCGTGCAGGATGCAGCTAAATAATTCGCTTTTTTTAAGCAGCTCGCAGACGAGGTGCGTAAATCCGCTAGAGCTCATCGCTGAAGCGCTTATGGGCGAGGAAAATTCCAATGGATAAATTTTGCGTTTTAGAAGCTCCTGCATTTCGTTAGCTTTTTACTCAATTCAAATCCTGGGGTAAAATTCTGTGCTTTTGAAATTTTGGTTTTTAAAAATTATGATTAAATTTTATCGTTAGCTTGCAGAGGTTATGGTCTACACTTTTAAGCTTTCGGATATATTAAGCCTGGGGCAGCGCTCGGTGCGAGCTCATAGGTTTTGCTCTGCGGCGGGGTTGATTAATATGATTTTAAATACTAAAATTTTGTAGTTTAGAATTTTAGCTGAGGGATTTGCGCAAAATTTTAAGAAGTTGAATTGTAAGATAGATTTTAGCAGGAATTCTAATTTTAGGCGGTATTGTTTGAAATTCTATGGAATTTGCGGCTAATGGCTGGAATTTTGATTTATTAATTCGCGTGGATTTGCTTAGCGTTGCAGGATTAAAGCGCGAATTTTAAATTTCGTAAAATTTAAAGAATTAGTTACGTATGAGCTTCTTGCACTTCGCGATTCCGACATTGCGGCAAAATTTCTTTCAAAAATGCCAAGGTGCGTATAAAATATATTCATAATTTTCAGCACGAGATATTTAGCAAAAAAGGCTAAGCTAGCGAGATCATGGATTTAAATTTAATTTTATTCTTGCTCTTTTGCGTCATCTTCAGAGTCCAGCTTTGCTTCTTCGATCAAAAGCCTGTTGGCTTCGGTAGCCTTTTTTATCTCGCTTAAGTTTTCTTCTATCTTATTTAGGCGCTTTTCAAGGGTATTTAGACGCTTTTCAGAGCGGGAGATAAAATAATAAATCAAATAAATCATAAAAACTATTATGATCCAAGGTACGATTTTCATATAAAATTCCTTAAAATTTAAAATTGCGCGCATTATAGCAGAAATTTTATGAAATTTTAAAATAGGCTGTTTTAGCCTTGACAATTGGGGATTTTTCGGTTATAATTGCCACTTCAATTTCAAAATGCTGGTGTAGCTCAGCTGGTAGAGCTACTGCCTTGTAAGCAGTGGGTCGGCGGTTCGATCCCGTCCACCAGCTCCATTTTTTGTAACAGTGTTTGACCAGATTTCATCAAAGGGTGAGATACTCAAGTGGCCAACGAGGGCAGACTGTAAATCTGCTGGCTTTGCCTTCCGTGGTTCGAATCCACGTCTCACCACCATGAATTTTTGATGCGGGATTAGCTCAGTTGGCTAGAGCATCAGCCTTCCAAGCTGAGGGTCGCGGGTTCGAGCCCCGTTTCCCGCTCCACCATTTAGGTTTACTGGGAGCTGTAAAACTTAACTGCTTTTATATGCTTACATAATCTAAATTTTGGTCGCATTGTTGGGTATTGGTAGCGATTTCTCTTTGCCTGAGTTTAGGCTCATATGGCTCAGAGGTAGAGCACTTCCTTGGTAAGGAAGAGGTCGCGGGTTCAAGTCCCGCTATGAGCTCCATAAAATAGAGTCGCTTAGTTTGTTGTGTAATCCACAAATCAATAACGGAGGATATGATGGCTAAAGAAAAATTTAATCGTAACAAGCCACACGTAAACATTGGTACCATCGGTCACGTTGACCATGGTAAGACTACTTTGACAGCTGCTATTTCTGCTGTTCTTTCTAGGAAAGGTCTAGCTGAGCTAAAGGACTACGACAATATCGATAACGCTCCAGAGGAAAAAGAGCGCGGTATTACTATCGCTACGTCTCACATCGAATATGAGACCGAGAAACGTCACTATGCTCACGTTGACTGCCCTGGTCACGCCGACTACGTAAAAAATATGATTACCGGTGCGGCTCAGATGGACGGCGCTATTTTAGTTGTTTCCGCTGCAGATGGTCCTATGCCTCAAACTCGCGAGCACATCTTACTTTCTCGTCAGGTAGGCGTTCCATATATCGTAGTTTTCTTAAATAAAACCGACATGGTTGATGATCCGGATCTTTTAGAGCTAGTCGAAGAGGAAGTTAGAGATCTTCTTAAAGAGTATAAATTCCCTGGCGACGAGACTCCGATCATTAAAGGTTCTGCGCTTAAGGCTCTTGAAGAGGCTAAAGCCGGACAAGATGGTGAGTGGTCTGCAAAGATTATGGAGCTTATGGATGCCGTTGATAGCTATATTCCAACTCCTGTTCGCGATACCGATAAAGATTTCCTTCTTCCGATCGAAGATATTTTCTCGATTTCCGGTCGCGGTACCGTTGTAACCGGTAGAATCGAAAAAGGTATAGTTAAAGTTGGCGATACTATCGAGATCGTAGGTATTAAACCTACTCAAACTACTACCGTTACCGGCGTTGAGATGTTTAGAAAAGAGATGGATCAAGGTGAAGCCGGCGATAACGTAGGTGTTTTATTGCGCGGTACTAAGAAAGAGGAAGTAGAGCGCGGTATGGTTTTATGCAAACCAAAATCTATCACTCCTCATACTAAATTTGAGGGCGAGGTTTATATCCTAACTAAAGAAGAGGGCGGACGCCATACTCCATTCTTTAATAATTATAGACCGCAGTTTTACGTTCGTACGACAGATGTTACCGGTTCGATTACCCTTCCTGAGGGAACGGAGATGGTAATGCCTGGCGATAACGTTAAAATCACCGTTGAGCTAATTGCTCCGATCGCTCTTGAGCAAGGTACTCGCTTCGCGATTCGCGAAGGCGGTCATACCGTAGGTTCAGGCGTCGTTTCGAAAATCATCGCTTAATTTTTTGCAAGCGGAATTTTAAAATTCCGCTTGCTTTTTTATTCAAGGAAACCAAATGGCAAAGAATTCAAGTAGAGTAAAGGTCGGATTAAAATGCTCCGAAAGTGGCGATATTAACTATACTACTTATAAAAATAGCAAAACTACGACCGAAAAACTAGAACTTAAAAAATATTGCCCTAGATTAAAAAAGCACACGCTTCATAAAGAAGTAAAGTTAAAAGGCTAATTGTTATAGGGCAATAGCTCCAACGGTAGAGCGCCGGATTCCAAATCCGATGGTTGGGGGTTCGAATCCCTCTTGCCCTGCCACGAGGATTGGGTATGGAAAAAGTAAAAGAGTATTATAAACAAGCAAAAATAGAGTTAGATAAGGTAATTTTCCCGACTAAAGATCAAACTAAAACAGCATATATCTCTGTAGTAGTCGTAGTCGTAGTTATTGCACTGTTTTTAGCGCTAGTGGATCTTATTATGTCCGCTTTGATAACTGCTTAAGTAAGGATCGCAATATGGCAAATAAATGGTATGCGATACAAACTTACGCCGGCAGCGAGATGGCGGTAAAGCGTGCAATAGAAGCGCTAAAGCAAGACGAAGCACTTGAGGCTAAGATCGGCGAAGTGCTAGTGCCTACCGAAGATGTTATAGAGGTCAAAAATACAAAGCAAACCATTAAAGAGCGCAGCTTATATCCTGGGTATTGCTTTGCAAATTTAGATCTGGATACCACTTTATGGCATAGAATTCAGATGTTGCCGAAGGTCAGTCGCTTTATCGGCGAGACCAAGAAGCCCTCTGCGTTACCGGAAAAAGATATCGAAATAATTCTAGAAAAGATCAATAATCGCGAGGCTCCTAAGCCCAAGATTAATTTCGATGAGGGCGAGACGGTTAGGATCGTCGACGGGCCTTTTGCTAATTTTAACGGCATCGTAGAAGAGTATGATATGATCCATGGCAAGCTTCGCCTCAATGTTTCGATCTTCGGACGAAGCACGCCGATTGAAATTTCATATTCGCAAGTTGAAAAGATTATTTAAATTTTATAAGGAGTAAATTTATGGCTAAGAAAGTTGTTGGCGAAATCAAGCTGCAAATAGCGGCCGCAAAAGCAAATCCAAGCCCGCCGGTAGGTCCTGCGCTAGGCCAAAAGGGCGTTAATATTATGGAATTTTGCAAAGCGTTTAACGAGCGAACCAAAGATATGGCGGGCTTTAATATCCCGGTCATCATCACGGTTTATGCCGATAAAAGCTTTACTTTTATCACTAAGCAACCGCCTGCGACGGATTTGATCAAAAAAGCGGCGAAGATAGATAAAGGTTCGGACAACCCTCTTAAAAAGAAGGTAGCATCCTTAACTAAGGCTCAAGTTTTAGAGATCGTCGAGAAAAAGATCGCCGATCTGAATACCAAAGATAGAGAGCAGGCTGCTAGGATTATAGCGGGTTCGGCTCGTTCTATGGGTATTACGGTCACTGACTAGACCTTTTGACCGCTAAGGTTTAAAAAAGCGGTAGCACTTTAATTGCGGAGAAATATATGCCAAAAAATTCAAAAAGATTCAACGAACTTTTAAAAAAAGTTGACGTAAATAAAATTTATAGTGTAGACGAAGCGGTAAGCACGGTAAAAACTTTAGCTTCTGCTAAATTTGACGAGACGGTGGAGATCGCTCTTAAACTAAACGTAGATCCAAGACATGCCGATCAGATGGTGCGCGGCTCGGTCGTTTTACCTGCCGGTACGGGCAAGAGCGTTCGCGTAGCCGTGATTGCAAAGGACGCAAAAGCTAGCGAGGCTAGCGAAGCGGGTGCCGATATCGTGGGTGCCGATGATCTGATCGAAGAGATTCAAAAAGGAAATATAAATTTCGATGTTCTTATCGCTACTCCAAATTTAATGGGACTAGTCGGTAAGGTAGGTCGTATTCTTGGTCCAAAAGGCGTTATGCCGAACCCTAAAACCGGTACCGTTACTATGGATGTCGCTCAGGCCGTTAAAAATGCTAAGGGTGGACAGGTAAATTTCCGCGTCGATAAGCAGGGAAATATCCACGCAGGCCTTGGCAAGGCTAGCTTTAGCAAAGAGCAGCTTTTAGACAATCTTACGACGTTTATTAAAACCATAAATAAGCATAAGCCAGCGACTGCGAAGGGCAGATACGTAACTCATGCATCGCTTTCACTTACTATGAGTCCTGCGGTTACGCTAGATAATCAAGAAATAATCGATTTAAAATAAAATTTTAAATTTTTATCTTAGATTGGAGATAGCTCAAGGTTTTTGACTTAATTGATCGAAATTTTAAAATTTCGATCGCTTGGCTTGAAATCACCGATCGGAAAGGAGACCTAATGACGAGAGACGAAAAATCAAAGATAGTAGCGGAGCTTGGCGAGGCTTTCAAAGCTAGTGAAGCTATAGTAATTTCCGATTTTAAAGGCCTTAGCGTTAAGCAGCTTGAAGATCTTCGAAATAGCGCGCGCGAAGCGGGCGTAAAGGTTCGAGTTATCAAAAACACCCTAGCCAATATCGCATTAAAAAATGCCGAAAAAAACGGACTTAGCTTTAAAGATACCAATATCTTCTTATGGGGCGAGCAGCTTTCTGTATGTAAAGTAGCGGCTAAATTTGAAGAGAAAAATGAAATTTTTAAGCTTAAGACCGCTCATATCGATGGGGAAGTAGCCGGCGTAGATAAGGTTAGAGCGCTTTCGAAGATGCCTTCGAGAGACGAGCTTATCGCGATGTTACTTCAAGTATGGAATGCGCCGATTCAAAATTTTACGATCGGCCTCAATGCGCTTAAGCAGAAAAAAGAAGCTAGCGCTTAATTAAAATTTAGGAGAATAAAATGGCAATTTCAACAGATGAAGAGGTTTTGGAGTATATCTCTAATCGTTCGGTGCTAGAGCTTAGCGAACTAGTTAAAAAATTTGAGGAAAAATTCGGCGTAAGCGCAGCTCCGGTTATGGTAGCAGGCGGCGCAGGTGTTGGCGGCGCAGGTGCGGCAGCGGCTGAGGAGAAAACAGAATTCGATGTCGTATTGCTTGATGCAGGCGATAAGAAAATTAACGTAATTAAAGTTGTTCGCGCCTTAACGGGCCTTGGTTTAAAAGAAGCCAAAGACGCTACCGAGGCTACTCCGTCCGTTCTTAAAGAGGGACTTAACAAAGAAGACGCCGAGAAGGCCAAAAAAGAACTTGAAGAAGCAGGCGCTAAAGTCGAACTCAAATAAATCGCGGAATTTTAAAATTTTGCATACAAATGTGTGCCGGTGCATTGCATCGGCACTTCTTTCTTTAAAATACAACTACGAGGTAGTGGAATGTTAAACAGCCTATATTCAGGAAATCGTCTTAGAGTGGATTTTTCAAAGGTCCCTAAAGAGATCGAAATTCCGAATTTATTACAATTACAAAAGAAAAGTTTTGATCATTTTTTAAATCTTGATAACTCGGGTGGAGAAAGCGGCATAGAGAAGGTTTTCAAAGCCATTTTTCCTATCCATGACGCACAGAATAGACTAAGCATCGAGTATGTAAGCAGCGAAATCTCAAAGCCAAAGTATTCGATTAGAGAATGCATGGAAAGAGGGCTTACTTATTCGGTAAATTTAAAGATGAAGCTCCGCTTACTCGTGCATGAGCGCGATGAAAAGACGGGCAAAAAAATCGGCGTAAAAGAGATCAAAGAGCAAGATATATTCATTCGCGACATTCCTTTAATGACCGATAGAATTTCATTTATCATAAACGGCGTAGAGCGCGTAGTCGTAAATCAGCTGCACAGAAGCCCTGGCGTAATCTTCAAAGAGGAAGAGAGCCCTACGGTTCTAAATAAACTTATCTATACCGCTCAAATAATACCTGATCGCGGCAGCTGGCTATACTTCGAATACGACGTAAAAGACGTACTATACGTGCGCATAAATAAAAGGCGCAAGGTTCCGATCACGATCCTATTTCGCGCACTCGGCTACAAAAAACAAGACATCATAAAATTATTTTATCCTATTAAGACGATCTATATTAAAAAAGGAAAATTCCTGACCGATTTCGATCCGAAAGAATACGCGGGCAGGCTCGATTACGACATTATAAACGAAAAGGGCGAGGTGTTTCATCAAGCAAGCAAGCGCCTAACATCCAAAAAAGCGGAGAAGCTGGCGGAGGACGGACTAAAACTCATCGAGTATCCGGCTGAAATTTTAGCCGAGCGCTACCTAGCCGACGCCATCGTCGATAAAAACAGCGGCGAAGTGCTTTTTGATTCGCTAAGCGCGCTTGATGAGGGCAAGCTAGCCAAGATCGCCAACACTGAGAAAAAATTTACGATCGCCAACGACCTAGCTAGCGGCGTAGATACTTCGATCATAAATTCCTTCATCCAAGATGCCGACGCGCTTAAGCTCTTGCAGCAAAGCGAAGGCATAGACGACGAGAACGATCTGGCAGCGATTAGAATTTACAAGGTTATGCGCCCGGGCGAGCCAGTGGTAAAAGAAGCGGCAAAGAGCTTCGTAAACGATCTATTTTTCAATCCGGAGCGCTACGATCTGACCAAAGTCGGTCGTATGAAGATGAACCACAAGCTGGGTATCGAGGCGCCAGAGTACGTAACCGTGCTAACCAGCGAGGATATTATCAAGACGGCGAAATATCTAATTAGAGTTAAAAATGGCGACGGCTTCATCGATGATCGCGACAATCTCGGCAATCGCCGCATACGTTCAATCGGAGAGCTTTTGGCAAACGAGATGCATCTTGGATTTATCAAGGTTCAAAAGGCGATCAAGGATAAATTTACCGGCATTAGCGGAAATTTAGACGAGCTTATGCCGTATGATTTCGTAAACCCTAAAATCATCACCACTACGCTTATGGAATTTTTCACCGGCGGCCAGCTAAGCCAGTTTATGGATCAGACCAATCCGCTTAGCGAGGTTACGCATAAGCGTCGTCTATCTGCGCTGGGCGAAGGCGGACTAGTTAAAGAGCGCGCTGGCTTTGAGGTGCGCGATGTCCATCCTACGCACTACGGTAGAATTTGTCCTATCGAAACTCCGGAGGGCCAAAATATCGGCCTGATCAACACCCTAGCGACCTATGCGAAGGTAAATGATCTAGGCTTCGTTGAAGCTCCGTATAAAAAGGTCGTAAACGGCAAGGTCACCGACGAGATCGTCTATCTTACCGCTACGCAGGAAGAGGGGCTCGTAATCGCTCCTGCGTCCGCTAAATTGGACGAAGAGGGCAATATCGTAGAGGAGCTTTTGGAGGTCAGAAAAGACGGCGAAAACATCATGGCTAAACGTGAGGATATTTCGCTGATAGACCTTTGCTCCGGTATGGTCGCGGGCGTAGCGGCGTCGCTGATTCCGTTTTTGGAGCACGACGATGCTAACCGCGCGCTTATGGGCTCGAACATGCAGCGTCAAGCCGTGCCGCTTCTACACTCTACCGCTCCTATCGTTGGAACGGGCATGGAGGCGATTATCGCGCGCGATTCGTGGGAAGCGATCAAAGCTAATCGCGACGGCGTCGTAGAAAAGGTCGATAATAAAAACATATTCATTTTGGGCGAGGACGAGAAGGGGCCGTTTATCGATCACTACTCGATGGAGAAAAATTTACGCACTAACCAAAACACTACCTTTTCACAGCGTCCTATCGTGCGAAAAGGTGACGTGATAAAAGCCGGTCAAATCATAGCCGACGGTCCTAGTATGGACGGCGGCGAGCTTGCGATTGGCAAAAACGCCCTCATAGCCTTTATGCCGTGGCACGGTTACAATTACGAGGATGCCGTCGTCATGAGCGAAAAGATGATTCGTGCCGACGAATACACCAGCGTGCATGTTTATGAAAAGGAGATCGAGGCTAGAGAGCTTAAAGACGGCGTGGAGGAGATCACGCGCGACATCCCTAATATCAAAGAGGAGGAGCTTACCCACCTCGATGATAGCGGTATCGTAAAGATCGGTACTCACGTCAAACCTGGCATGATCCTAGTAGGCAAGGTAACTCCGAAGGGCGAGGTCAAGCCGACGCCTGAAGAGAGGCTTTTGCGCGCAATTTTTGGCGAGAAGGCGGGACATGTGGTAAATAAATCTCTCTACGCGACCGCCTCTATGGAAGGCGTGGTAATCGACGTTAAAATTTTTACCAAAAAGGGCTACGAGAAGGATCCGCGCACGAACAAAGCTTATGAGGATGAAAAAACCGAGCTCGAAAGGGAGCATCACGATAGGCTTTTGATGCTTGATCGCGAGGAGATGCTAAAGGTAGTGGCACTTCTTTCTAAAAGCGCTTTGCAAAGCGATCAAAGCCTCAATAAAAAAGATTATAAAAAGGGCGACAAGGTTAAAAAAGAGGAGCTTGAAAGCTCTAACCGCTTTGCGTTAAATTCCTTCGTAAAAGGGTATTCTAAAGCTGTTCAAAAGGAATACGAGGAGCTTAAGAACCACTTCCAAAACGAAAAGCGTAAACTCAAAGAGGAGCACGACGAAAAGATCGAAATTTTAGAAAAAGACGATATCTTGCCAAGCGGCGTCGTTAAGCTCGTAAAGGTCTATATCGCGACTAAGCGCAAGCTAAAAGTGGGCGATAAGATGGCGGGTCGCCACGGAAATAAGGGTATCGTCTCAAACATCGTCCCTGAGGTCGATATGCCGTATCTGCCTAGCGGACAGCGCGTGGATATCGTGCTAAATCCTCTCGGCGTTCCAAGCCGTATGAATATCGGTCAGATAATGGAGAGCCAC
>CAUVFI010000022.1:0-10347 GCA_963551055.1 uncultured Campylobacter sp.
GTTAGCGAGCGCTACTGCAAAGGCCATCACTACGAAAACGTAGCACTCACCGATGAGATGGTGCGCCACATCTGTGAGGTAAAAAGCCTCGTAAATATGGGCTTTATAGCCACGGCTATCACGGACGCGGCGCTGCAGCATCTAGCCACGCTACCGAAGCTTGCGTATCTGTTTTTACAAGATAGCGATAAGATAAGCGGCGAGGGCTTTAGGCATTTTCGTAATCACGCCAAGCTCGAACACATCGGTATCGAAAACGTTAGCATCACGAATGAGGGGCTAAAAGCGATCGTGCAAATCCCAAAGCTAAAATCGCTGCGCCTGGTCAATTCGCGCGTGAGCTTTGCGGGGCTGCTAGCCGTGGCGGATACGAAAATTCAGTTTTATCTAGACGGCGGGCAGTTTAGTAAGGAACAAATTGCGGAGTTTGAACAGGCGCAAAGAGACGCCGCAAAGAGCAAAAAGAAGCTTGATCCGCAGGACGCTGCGGTGGCGCAGAGTGCGCTTTTAGAATTTTTCGCGGCGATGAGCGAGTGGGAGAAATTTGCCACATCGCGAATTGATGACGCGAATGACGGCGAGGTGCAGCGCAGGTGTGAGGAGCTATTTGCGCGCTACTGTACGCCCGCTAGGCGCAGCGGCTTTCGCCCCGAGGGCATCTCGTTTTCGATGATGGAGGGCGGCACCTACGGCGGGTACGAGCTAACGGACGCCGAATGCGAGAGCAAAAATAAAATTTACATCTACGCCAAGGACGAACACGGCTTTGCGCGCCGCTTCCTGCTCGTGCGCAAGAATGGGCGCTGGCTCGTAGATAAGTGCCAAGGTATGAGCGGCGGCTGGAAAAGCCGCGGGCTGTAAATTTGAGCGCAAAATGGGCTCAAATTTCATTCTCGGCGCGATCGCAGTGATAAATTTAGCCTGCCGAGAGTACGGCGATAAAATTTCATCGGCGCTGCGAAACAAAAACAAAGAGGACAAATGAGCGGTAAAATTTCTGCGCACGACGCGCACGGCGATCAAAGAAAGGTGCGAATGAAAAGGCGAATTTTTTCCGAATTAGGCGACTTCGTGATAAAGGGTCCTCGCGCTGCTCGCGCGCTATCTGGACGAGCATGGGCTTGCGAGCGGCGACATTCTTGCCTATTTTACGCAGACCGAGCACGGGGGTGCGGTTACAGAAGAGGATATCGCAGTGCCGATTTTGTAACTTCGCTACCTACGGTACCGACGCCTAAGTTACAGAAGAGGGTATCGCAGTGCCGATATCAGGCGTCCGCAGCTTTAAAATTTCACAACGCTTATAATTCGCTATATAATGACGCCGGAGTTTGGCGGTACTAATGTATTTTTTTAGAAGTTAATGTTTAATCAAAATTTTATAATTTTGGATATGGAATTTGCGTTTAAATCAATTAAATTTAAGCTGCAAAGGCAGTTTAAATTTCACAAAACCCATCCAAACCGATGATCGCCTGATTTTGCCCGCTTTTTAGTCTCGAAGCGTCTGCGCGTGAGCTTTAGGTGGCATGCCGAACATCCTCACATACTCCCTGCTGAATTGCGACGGACTTTCGTATCCTACGTCAAAAACTGCTTGAGACGCCGTGCTATTGCTGTTTTGCAAGATATATCTAGCTTCCTGTAGTCTAATGCGCTTTTGAAAATCAAGCGGGCTTAGCGTGGTAATTTTTTTGAAATTATGATAAAACGACGACGGGCTGATGCCGAGCTAGGCCGCCAACTCGCGCATGTTGATCGGCTCTTTGAAGCGGCTTTTAATTTCCCTTATTGCGCGCGCGATGGAGTTTTCCGCCGTGCCCTGCATGACGAAGCGGCTGAGAAATCCCCCAACGCCGCTTAAGATCAGCGTATATAAAATTTCTTTTATCGCCAAACGCCCGAGGTGCTTTAGGCTCGCAGGCTCCCGCCGTAGGAAAGAGATGAGCCTAGAAACGGCGTCCACGATCTCGTAACTCATATCGCCGAAGTATAGGCTGCTTTCAAGTCTGCCAGCGCGGCTCTGCCTCTCTATCACCTTTAGCGCTTCAAGAATGTCCTCGCTTTGAAATTTAATGCTTACCGATAGAAACGAGCAGTGCTCTACTCGCCCCAAAAGCGGCAGGTCGCTTGCGCAAAGTAGGAATTTTTGCGTGTCGTAGCGATACCGCTTGCCGCTAAATTCCACTATTTTGCCGCCGCGCAGACACAAGCACGCGCTGGGCTCATAGATCGTCGCGATGAAGTCTGGGGCTTTCTTTGACGGTAGAAGCTAAGCGCCTCTATAGGCTTCTGAACGTGTCCGTAGGCGAGATATAGCTCGTCCGCGATCTTTGCGGCGTCTTTTAAAATTTTATCTGCTTCATTCATCTAAGCTCCTTTAAATTTACGCGGGTTATACTTACATTTGCACGATTAGGCAAGGAATTTGGATTATCGTGCTACCGCAAAATTTTAAAAAAGGCTATAATTTAGCCAACTTTATTTAAAGGAGAGAATATGACAGATTTTAGTTTTTGCAACCCCGTGAGGATAGAATTCGGCAAGGATAAAGAAAAACATATCGGGCAGTATATGAAGGAAGTGGGCGCGAAAAAAGCTCTCGTACTATACGGCAGCGAGCGCGTACGAAAGAGCGGTCTGATGGGCGTCGTGGAGAGCAGCTTAAAGGCAAGCGGTATAGAATTTACGCAGCTTGGCGGCATAAAATCAAATCCCGTGTTAAGCAAAGTAAATGAAGCGATCAAGCTCGCTAAAGAATTCGGCGCCGATAGCGTGCTTGCTGTAGGCGGCGGAAGCGTGCTGGACTCCGCAAAAGCCGTAGCCGCGGGCGCCTGCTACGAGGGCGACGTGTGGGATTTTTTTACCGGTAAAACTCCGAGCGCCGCGCTTAAAATTTTTGACATCATTACCCTTGCCGCGACGGGCTCGGAGATGAACTGCGGCGGCGTGGTGACCAAGGAGCAGACTAAACAAAAATACGCAATCAGCGCGCCATGTCTATACCCGAAGGTCTCGGTCATAAACCCGCAGTTGCAAGCAACCGTCAGCCGCGAGTATCTCGTATATAGCGCGAGCGACATCGTCGCGCACAGCATCGAGGGATATTTTACCGCTAGCGTCCATCCGGAGATAGTGCGAGCCTATATCGAAGCTAACATCAAAACCGTCATCCGCACGACCGAATCTTTGCTTGCAGATCCGAGCGATTACGACGCGCGCGCCGAGTTTGCGTGGGCCGCGACGATGGCGCTAAACGGACTAACTTACGTGGGCGTGGGCGGCTTCGGCTATCCGAATCATATGATTGAGCATGCGATGAGCGCGGTCGTGGACTGCGCGCACGGAGCCGGTCTTAGCGTGGTAATGCCTGCGTGGATGAGGTGGTATAAGGATAGGAATTTAAGCGCGTTTGAGCGTTTTGCTCGTGAAATTTTCGGCCTTAAAAGCGCGAATGAAGGAACCCTGGCGCTTAAGGCGTGGTTTGATAAGATCGGCACGCCGACTAGCCTGGCACAGCTCGGTATCGAAGGCAAGATCCTGGACGAGGTTATAGACGTAGCCGCGACAAACGCCAAAGCTTGGAATATGGCGGAGCTCTACAGCCACGAAAATATCGCTAAAATTTTAGATTTTGCAAAATAAGGCGCGAGTGCATAGATAAAATTTAAACCGAAGGGGCGAGCGATCGCCCTTTTCCGAAAAGGCAGGCGGCAGTCTGGGCGCGCTAGAGATTCCCTTTCTAAAAAAACAAGCGGCGCGTCTAAATTTAAAGCTTAGACGACTGCGGATCGAGCGTGAAATTTAGCTATGTTTGGAAGAGTAAATTTTGCCACATAATACTTGTACCGAATTTGATACGCAAATCTTGCAATAAATTTTACTCCGGCGCGAAGTTTTATCGCGTTTAATGGCTTTGCTTAAACGCTCTTATCCTGCGATATCTAAAAATTCGCTCGTTAAATTTTAATTTCGGTTTTATATTTGTGATTGCGAAATTTGCTTTTACATGCCGCTGCGTATTTAAATTTGCCCCTCGATGCTAAGCAGATCGCCGAAAATTTCTTTACAATACTGAATGAAGCGTTTGGGAATTTTGACGCCTCGGATATCCACGGCGATGACGCTGTCTTGGACTTCAAAAACAATAAGCTCGCTAGTTATTTTCACTGCTTTGTAGCCGTTAAACATACGTCGCCTACACTTGGCGTATAAGCCGTTGTGCGGTGAGTCTGCGTCCTCGTATCGCCCGAGCTTGATCGGTCTTTGGAAAAGCAGATAGTTTTTATAGTCGTACCTGTCGTCCGCAAGGCCTATCATATAATAATTCTCGGCGCTGTTTTTGGAAGCGGTCGCAATGCTAGCTTTAAAATTTAGCCTAAACGCAAACTCACACCTTGGCAAAAAGCGGCAAATTTTACCGCTTAAAATTTACACGAGCTGCGCGCCCCTGCCTTTTACGATCTCGCCGATGACGTAGCCGTCGGTGTTAGCGAGCACAAAGTCCGCGTTTTGCTTCGGGGCTACGACGATCATACCTACGCCCATGTTAAACGTCCTCATCATCTCTGCAGGCTCGACCTTTTGCGCGATGATTTTAAAGATCTCAGGCGTGCGGATCGCGGCATGCTCGATCTTCGCGCCCAGCCCCTGTGGAAATACGCGTGGCAGATTTTCCACGATACCCCCGCCCGTGATGTGCGCGAGTGCGTGGATCTTGTCTTTTAAATTTAAAAAGTCGCCGACGTAAATCCTGGTCGGTTCCAAAAGCACGTCGATGAGCGCGCGACCGCCTACTTTGTCGTCAAATTTTAGCCCTAGCTCGGCGATCACTTTGCGCGCGAGCGAGAAGCCGTTTGAGTGCAGGTCGCTGCTAGGAAGCGCGATGAGCATGTCGCCCTCACGCACGAACTTGCTGCGGTCGATCTCATCCTCCTCCGCGATACCCACGGCAAAGCCTGCTAGGTCGAAGTCGCCCTTTTCATACATCGAAGGCATCTCCGCCGTCTCGCCGCCGATAAGCGCGCAACGCGCGAGTTTGCAACCTTCGGCGATGCTTTTTACGACCTCTTTGGCATCCGCGATCTCGAGCTTTGCCGTCGCGTAGTAGTCGAGGAAAAATAGCGGCTCGGCGAAGTTGCAGATGAGATCATTCACGCACATTGCGACGAGGTCTTGGCCGACGCCGTCAAATTTGTGTGCGTCGATCGCGAGTCGCAGCTTTGTGCCCACGCCGTCGGTAGCGCCTAGGATCGCGGGCTTTTTGTAGCCTGCAGGTAGCCTTACTGCGCCGCTAAACGAGCCGATACCGCCCAAAACGTGCGGAGTTTGCGTCGCTTTAACGAACGGTTTTATCGCGTTTACGAAGTCATTTCCCGCGTCTATATCGACGCCCGCGTCTTTGTAGCTTATCAAATTTTATCCTCCAAGATGGTATAATTTTGCAGATTTTAGCTAAAATCGAATAAAAACGCTATAAAGGCTTACCTTGAAATTTAAACACGCAGTCGTCATTACAGGCAGTATCGGCAGCGGCAAGAGCGCGGTTTGCGAGCTACTTCGTGATCGTGGATTTGAGATCATCGATGCTGATAAGATTTCGCACTGCGTCCTTGATCGCTGCGCTGCGCAGGTGGCTGAAATTTTCGGCGCGCAATATGTCGTGCAAAAGGGCGCGCAGGTCAAATTTGATGCTAGCCGAGATGAGAAAAATTTGACCGATTCGTGCGTCTCGGTGGACCGCAAAAAACTAGGCGAACTGGTGTTTAAAGACCCTGCGGAATTGGCAAAGCTCGAAGCGCTACTGCATCCAAAGATAACGGCTGAAATTTTATCGCAGGCGCAGGCTTTGGAGGCAAAAGGAAAGCTTTTTTTCGTCGATATTCCGCTGTTTTTCGAGGGTAAGAGGTATGAATTCTTTGATAAAGTGGCGGTCGTTTATGCGCCTAAAGATACGCTGATCGCGCGCGTGATGAAGCGAAATGGGCTGGATCATGCCGCTGCAAAACACCGCGTGGAACTGCAAACGGATATAGAGCAAAAGCGCGCTATGGCGGATTTTGTAATAGATAACGGAAGTAATCTTGCCGCGCTTGAGGTCGCGGTGGAGAGATTTTTAAAAGAGCTAAAAGATAAAATTTAGCCCTTTGCACGGTTGCGTAAAATTTCTACGCGAATTAAGATGGGATTGAAAATAAAGGAGCGATGATGAGGATCGGTAGCTGTGCCCAAAGCGGCGCTAAATTTCAAAATTTTAAAAGCACGCCGCTTAA
This sequence comes from uncultured Campylobacter sp., assembly GCA_963551055.1. Classification (GTDB taxonomy): domain Bacteria; phylum Campylobacterota; class Campylobacteria; order Campylobacterales; family Campylobacteraceae; genus Campylobacter_B. The sequence goes on from CAUVFI010000022.1 coordinate 6,273, forward strand.
AGAGCGGTTAAAATTTACGGCGCGAGCGGTTTTGCTCTCCGCGCTGTTTGCGACGGGCGCTGCGGCGGAGATCGACGATCTAAGGAAGGGCTGCGCCGCGGGGAGCGAGATGGATTGTAAAAAACTAAGCCGCGCGATAAACGAGCTGCAGCGCAACTGCGACGCCGGCGGCGAGGAAAACGCGCTAGACTGCGCAAATTTGGGCTATGCATACGACTCAAATAGAAGCTTCAGGCAAGCCGCGAGCTATTACGATAGGGCGTGCAAGCTCGGCGAGCAGAAGGGCTGCGTCTATTTGGGGCTGCTCTACAACGACGGGCAGGGGGTGGCGCAGGATCGCAAGAGGGCTAATGAGCTTTTTAGCGACGCTTGCAAGAAAAACAGCAGCGAGGGGTGCGCGAGCCTTGCATACAACTATAAAAAGGGGCTCGGCGTCTATCCCGACACGAAAAAAGCGATCGAACTTTTGATCAAGGCTTGCAAGATGGGGCAGGTCGAGGCATGCCACAATCTCGGGCTTAGCTACGCTCTTGGCGAAGGCGTGAAAAAGGACGCGGGCAGGGCCAGGACATTTTTTACGAGGGCTTGCGAGCAAGGACACGCGGATTCGTGCGTAAATTTGGGCGTTACGTATTTCAAAGGCGACGGCGGGCAAAAGGATCATGCGCTTGCTGCGAAGTATTTTAGCGAAGCGTGCGAGAAAAGTGATGAGCCGCTAGCCTGCGCAAATTTGGCGTATCAATACGAAAAAGGCTGGGGCGTAGCGAAAGATAAAAAGAAGGCGCGCGAGCTTTATGAAAAGGCTTGCAAGCTCGGTAGATTTGATGCTTGCGAGCATTTAAAGGCTATGAGGTAGGCTCTAACATCCATTATGAAAGGCGCATAACAAAATTGGCTCACGAAAGAAGATACGTTAGTAAATTGAGTCTTAGTAAAGCCTAGGAATAAGCAATTTAGATAGAAGTAAAATTTTAATAAAGCGTTAGTAATTTTAAAAATTTGCGAGGTAAATGATGAAAATTTCAAAATATAATGCGAGCGGAAATGATTTCGTAATATTTACGGATTCAGTTAAGGCGGATAGATCCAAGCTAGCGCGTGAGCTATGTGATAGGCGCGATGGAGTAGGCGCTGACGGACTCATCGTCGTGCTGCCGAAATTTAACGGTATCGAGGGGATAAACTTTGAGTGGGAATTTTATAATAGCGACGGCAGTAGTGCCGATATGTGCGGCAACGGCTCGCGAGCGGTGTGCATGTATGCGTATGAGAATTTCTTGGCCGCGCAGAGTATGAAATTCCTAAGCGGCGCAGGCGTAATTAGCGGCGAAATTTTCGGTATTTTCGGCGGAAATTTGAGCGAGAGTATGCGCGGCGAGCTACGCAATGTAAGCTTCGGCGAGATTTTCAATCTGCGTCCTAACGCTCACGCGTTAGTAGCTAACGTCGAGGTAATGTTAACTCGTCCTAAACGCCTTGGCGAGAGCTTTGAGGAGGCAGGGCTAACGTGGTATTTTTATAATACAGGAGTGCCGCATTTGGTAACTTTTGTTAGCGATTTAAATGAGTTCAATGCCGCGCTAGCCCGCGATCTGCGCGAAAAGTATAACGCTAACGTTAATTATGCGTTAGTTCAAAGCCGCCTCGCAAGCAAAATTTTAAAAGTGCGCACCTTTGAGCGCGGCGTAGAAGCCGAAACTCTCGCATGCGGTACGGGGATGGCAGCATGCTTCATCGCAGGCGTCGAAAATATGGGGTTAGCTCCCGATATCCGCGTGATACCTGCAAGCGGCGAAATGCTAAATTTGCGCTTAGGAGATGGAGGTAAAATTTACTTTCGCGGCGACGTTAGGCATACTTTCGATGGCGAATTTATTGGATACGTGGAGTAAGCAGGGCGGAATTTCGAGCCGGTTTGCGCGAGAATCCGTGAAATTTTCGAGTGCGATTTATGCAAGATTTCGCTTTTCACTCCGTTTTATAAAATAATAGATTTGCAATACGACAGTGAAATTTTAAAATTTACAGGGCATGGTTTGTGTGAGAATTTTAATTTTGAGGTAAAATTTGTCGCTTCACTGCAAAATTTAATTCCTAAATTTCGGAATTTTATGAAATAAAATTTTAAGATTTAGGCGTGCGGAATTTTGCTACTAAATTTAAAATTTTTGCTTGAATTTCTCATTTGTATCGCATTAATTTGGGCTTTTGTGGAATTTAGCATTATAAATTTACGCTGTAGTCCGCTCGTTTGGTTTATAAATTTTGCTACCGCCGCAAAAATTCCGTCGTGTTCGCACGAGAGAAATTCCGCCACTGATAGCAGAAAGCGCGGCATCAAGCGCAAATCCTCGCTGCGGGTAAAATTCTGTCATTGACGATAAAAGCTAGATTTATCGATACGACAATTCTTGAAGCGCGGTAGAATTTACTAACGACGATAAAAGCATAGTGTGGTTACGGCGAAATTTAAAATTTGCGCCCGCCGAATTTCGCCGCGCCGTCATTTTGTCGTTTAAATTTTAAATTCCATCCGCGTCGGTTTCGTCGAAACTAGGCATAAAGCCTGATAATTAACTCTCTGGCGAGCGCTAAAATCACGACGAAGATTGTAAATTTTAATAAAGATTTTTGTCGTATCGCGACAAGCATGACGATGCCAAATAAAACGAGCGCAATATCTAAAAATGTATCTTTCATACGCTTAATTGAAATTTAATCAAAATGCTAAGTATGATAAGAAGTATTATAAAGCGCAAGATTGAGCGCATGGAGGATAGATCACCAAATTCTTTGTCATATTCCTTTTTTACCTCCCACTCAGCTTTCCATGCGAACATTTTTACTATAAAATCCAGCATTTTCATCTCCTTTTTTTAAGGCGAGTCGCATAAAAATGAAATTCTGTCGCTCCACGTGAAATTAAAGAATTCTATCTAATTGGCGCTTAAAATTTTTAATTTTGGGCTATTTGTCGGCGTTTTGGACGAGCGCTTTTTCGTATTTTTCGATAAAGCTTCGCCCTGCCTCGCATAGACGGTAGATGAAAATCTTCGACGCCTTGCCCGCATCAAGCCCCGTATCCTTAATGCTTTCGCGCTGCAGATAGCCCCAGTTTTTATGAATGATGTCAAGAGTCGATTTGATCGAGGTGTAGTTGCGCCCACTCGCAGCTGCGAATTCGTTCACGGGACTCATAAACTCCGCATCGCTTTGCTTATTGCGACACAAAAGCCCATCTTCGCCTTGCGATTCGACCAGTTTTAGCGTTTCATAAATGAGTTTGTCTTTTAATTTGATCATCGGCTTTCCCTTGCGTAATTGATATGGGTTTACCAAAATTATATCATAAAATTTATATTTTTATGATATGAAGTGTCAATAAATCAGAAGCTAAGCACGAACTCATGAAACGGCACGACATCGCAGCGGATGCCCTCAATCTCGAGCCTGCCGGAGTTTGCCATAGAAACGACTTTTAAGCTCGTGATACCGAGTCTCTTGAGCGCGCTTAAGATTTTGCGGAATTTTAAAAAGATGATGTCTGCGTCGCTGAAAGGAATGACGAGAACCCCCATTTTTAGAGCAGGCAGGTAAAAATCCAGCTCTTTTGTGTAAAAAATCGGCGTATTTAGCCCCAAAAGCTCGCAAAAAAGGACGTTGGCAAATTTTTTCGAGAAGTCCTTTTTGCTTGTTAAAATTTCTCGCATATTAAAATGTGAAAAATATAGTTTTTTTGCGCGCGCGGGCTCGCCCGCTTTGCTTAAAAATCTGATGAAATTTTCCCGCTCAAGTTTGGCGATAGTGCCGTATACGGCGTCTTTGGAGATCTTGATACGCGGCTTTAGCGCGGTGTAAATTTTATTTGCGCTAAATGCGGCGTGGACGAAGCTTAGGCACTCTTTGAGGATTAAAATTTCCGTGCGGCTAAAGTTTGCCGTAAGCAGACTCTGCTCGAATTCTAAAATTTCGGCAGGGGCCATGAAGGGATTTTTTGCGCCACCGCCTTGGGCTAAAAACGCCGAAATCATCGAGTTTATCTCGTTGTGGCGCTTATCGAAGGCGATAAATTCTT
>CAUVFI010000023.1:0-10159 GCA_963551055.1 uncultured Campylobacter sp.
AGATCCAGCTTTTCTTGCAAAGTAATGTTTTGCACTCTACTCTCCTATAAGTTTTTTTATCTTATGTAGCACAAACGCAGCGTCGTCGCTATCGAGCTCGCACAACATCTGGCATATCGCGGTCGCAGCTTGCGGCTTGGTCGTGCCCAAGCGCCAGTCCTGATACGTCCGCATCGACACGCCTAACCTCTGCGCCATCGCGGCGTGCGAGATCTTTTTGCCGTTATTTTTGGCTTCGACGGCATTGTGCAAAATGTTGAATATATCGCTCGTTTCTAACATATGAAAATTATACAAATTTATTCGTTAATTATACATAAAATCGTATAAAATGAATAAAAATCGTGTTATTCATAAGTAAAAATAGCAAAACACTTCGTTTATCCGTGTGAATTATACAGAATACTGCATAAAATAAACATAAAATTTTATAAAATTTTGCATGTTATGCCGTAAAGATGAACCGGCTTGCACAAACAGGCATCTTATAGAACGGCACATTAAATTTTAAAACGGGGATAGAATGAAATTTTATAATCGAAGCTTTTGGGATTTGATTTTTTGATCGGTTCTGGTAGCAATTACGAACAAGATGGAATTTTACCCTATGCCGAGCCATATCTGCCGGTACAAAGAGCGTTTCAATTCCCAATAGGATGAAATTCTACGCGCGCTAAATCCTTGATATTTAGTTTCTCAGCCATTATTTCAATTCCCAACGGGATGGAATTCTACTTACGTCTTTGGGTACTGCGGCGCTCATCTTTGCGTGATTTTAATTCCCAACGGGATGGAATTCTACGAGCAAAAGCAAATTTACGTCGGCGACAGGCGATATTTTAATTCCCAACGGGATGGAATTCTACGTATGCCATGAGCGGCAATAATCTCGTCTCGATTATTTTAATTCCCAACGGGATGGAATTCTACTTTCGTACGCCGCGATCGCCGCAGCTTGCACGAAGGTATTTTAATTCCCAACGGGATGGAATTCTACCGCAAAAAAGGTTATCATGCTAGTAGTCGAAAAATTGATTTTAATTCCCAACGGGATGGAATTCTACCAAACAATGCCGCCGACTTTGCGCCGCTCGTGCGCGATTTTAATTCCCAACGGGATGGAATTCTACTCACGATTGGCATGCAGATAAATTTTGAAGTCATGATTTTAATTCCCAACGGGATGGAATTCTACGCTATCGTTGATTTTAGAGGCTTGATCGGCATAGCGCCATTTTAATTCCCAACGGGATGGAATTCTACTTTGGATTTTAAAAATGGCAGATTTTTATTAGCACATTATTTTAATTCCCAACGGGATGGAATTCTACAGCACGAATTTTGCCATTTTTCTAGGTAGAAAGTGTTAGGAGTATATATTTTTATGCCTTAAAATAGACTAAATTTAAAAAGCGCCGATTGCTCAATGCCCAAAATTAGGCATTTCAGAATCTTAAAAGTAACTTTATCGCTATCTATATGTATCGTGAGCGCAAATGTTAAAATCTAAATATAAAGATATTCAAAAATCGAAGTGTGAATAATAAAAAGCTGAAATTTTAAAAACATATGTGTTTTTAAAGCCAATTCGTTCGCCGTTCCGTGCTTCAGATCAAATTTATTTCAAAAAACATGCATTTTAAGAGGGCGTAATCTATAGGCGCAAGTGATTCTAGTTAAGATTAAAAAAGCATAAATTAAGCTCGAAGCCCTGAGACCTACCGCCATACCAGCCCCTCGTAAGGCACGCCTTCACAGACGTATTTTTTAATCTGATTGACCTCGCGACGTATAATTGCCAGGTTAAGCTCTGTCCCGCTACGTTCGCGCAAGATGATAGTTTCTCAATCATTTTTAGCTCGATTTTTTGCACCGCTTCTCGACCGAATCGAATACGCCCCGCATCCGTTTCAAAATCTTTTGCCGTAATCTCGCGCTTGTTTAACATTCCGAAAATTAATCTATCACATAAAATAGGCTTAAAAATCTCTGCAAGATCAAGATGCAGGCTTAACGCGCGGTAGTTTGGCTCGTGTAAAAAGCCGATGCGCGGATCAAGCTCGGTTTTGTAAATTTCGCTGAGGCAGACGTTATAAATACGCGTATTTACATAGCTAATGAGGGCATTAATTTTATCCGCCGGCGGGCGTTTGGAGCGCGTCGTAAATTTAAAACTGCGCTGATCCTCGATGATTTCGTTCCATGCCGCGAAATACTGCTTGGCAAAGCCGCCTTCCACCGCCATTACTGCTACTATGTCGCAGACGCGCGCTAGGGCATCCAGATGCGGCGCAGTATCGAGCGAGACGCCGTAAGCCTTGCAATTAATGGCTGCATTTAAGATGCGAGCGCGAGTAATCTCGCGAGCGATAAAAAGGCGCTTAGAAGGATCGTCAAAAGCCCGCAGCTCCGCCAAAAGCACAAAGCCGCTTTTGTTTACAGAATTTGAAGTGTTCGGGAAAAAACTACTGCGAAAGCTCTGATAGGCGCTAAAAATATGCAGCAAAATGTTATTATCAGCCAAAAACGCCATAGCATAAGTGTCAAGCTCTACTCGCGCCAAAATATAAATTTCATCAATCGCGTTAATCGGCAAAATTTTACTAGTTGGAATTCTGCCCTCGTCGTTAAATTTATCGAAGTATAGATTATTATCTTTGCGGCGCAATCGGCCTGGGCTTAAAATAAAATGCGTGCGATCCGATTTTTGCATACTTTATCCTTAAATTTTAGCTGAATATTGCTTCGTTTTTATCGCACCCGATGACGAGGCGCTGTGAATATTTGAGCAAATTAAAAGTATAAATTACCACCGAATCAAGCTTGCTAGCGCATTCTTTTTGCAAAATTGCCATTAATTTTTTAAGATCGCTCGCTCTGATTTCACCCTCAAAAACACTGAATTGCACGCGAGGCAGAAACTTCTCGACCGCCTTTCGGACGCGCGCGGCGTTATTTTTCTCCTTTTCGTTGCTGCTTGAAATATCGTAAAATAAAATAGCGTACATTCTGTCTCCTAAATGCAATAATCACGATAAGCGCAACTCTCGCAAATCTTTTGCGGGCTAAATTTAGGCGGCTTTAACTCATTCACAAGGGCGACAATGTCGTTTAGAATTATTTCGATTTTAGTGAAATTTTCGGCGTTATCCTCAATGGCTATGACGGTTTTGCCGCTAATTAATTTGCCTTTTACCTCTTTTAAATTTAAGCCTGTTTTTAAAAGATAGATGTAAAAAAGTAGCTGCATCTTGCCTGCTTCTGGATTTTTTAGGCTCTTTTTATATTCGGTGATGAGATAATGTCCACGCTGCTTGGAAAGTTTGTCGAATTTCAAATTTGAAAATGCAAAGTCCTGCAAATCGCTCTCTTTGATATCCGCTAGCGCCTTGCCCATCAGCATGTTTTCATCCTCCTGATTGGCGTGAATATTGTGTCCGTAAAGCCACGCCTCACGCTTACAGGTGATGTAATAATTCACAAGCGTGCCGGTGATTTGGTCTTTGCAAAACATTAGTCGAAAAACTCATTCTTGAGATTTAAGGCGGTATCCTTTTTAATCCCGAAATTATTATTGTACGAAGTATCGCCGAATGGTAAATAATAGACATCTTTTAGCCCATCAATACGCTTTATATTTAAACGCTTTGCATCAAATTCTGTGATATTTACACCAAATCTATTAATTTTCTTAATAGTATTCGTAAATATATCTTTCTTATTAAATTTGTCCATATCAAGCCTATTGATTTCAAAAATTTCATTTTGAAATTCTTTAATATAATCTTCTTTTGGCTCAATTATTACTAAAATTTTAAGCCTATCATCCATCGCCTCGCTAATCTTTTCGTTTATATCGTAAAATCCGAGCTCTCGCATCTGTTCCGCCAAAAATAAGCTTTCTAGGCTTTGCTTTATGGCGCTGAAATACCTAGTAGAAATATCTAAAATTTCGCTTTCGATGATATCTCTTTGCTTTAGAATTTTTACCAAAATAGTATCGCTAATACGTTTTAAATCACCGTAAATGAGATCGGAATAGTCGCAAATATCGTTAAATACGTATAATTCTCCCAGAGCTGTGAAATTTCTATTTATACGACCGGCAGTTTGGATAATCGAGCTAATGGGTGCTATCTCTCTAAATCCGACATCAAAATCCAAATCCACGCCAGCTTCGATAGACTGCGTAGAAATTAGTAAGATCGGATCACCGTGCCCACTTTTATTTTTAGTAATTGCATCTTTTATATTTTCGATATTTTTTCGTTTGTGATCGTCGCACATATATCCGTTTAGGCAAAAAACTTTAAATTCATCGTAAAATTCCAAAAATAGCTCTTGCGCTTTTTTAATGGTATTTACGACGACTAGTGTATTTTTACCTTTTGCCGATTGTTTAATCTTATCTTTTAAAGCACTCTCATTGCCATCAAACCACTTTAAAACGTATCTATTTTGATCTTTGAAATAATCTAAATTTGAAATTTCTTTAAATTTAGTCGCATCAACAATAGGCATCGTGGCGGACATAAAGATAAAAATGCAGCCAAATCTTTCCGCCATCATCTCGCAAAGTTTCATAAAATCCGCCCTGAACTTATACGGTACCGCCTGTGCCTCATCGATTATTATTACACTATTTTTTAATCGGTTAAATTTTACGCTATCTTTATTTTTGTTTCCAAAGAGTGCAAATATAAATTGATATAGCGTAGTTACGTTAATATCTCCGCTAAAGGAATCCATCAAAAATTTAACTTTAGAATAGCGATCTTGCGGAGTGCTTTCATCTATCGTAGTTTTGTGATGAATTTTATGAATTAATATATTTTTATCGTCTTTGAAAATCTCTTTTATCTCATCATAAACTTGATCTATGATAGCCGTAAACGGCAGCACATAAATAATACGTTCTTTATTAAATTTGGCGGCAAAATTTAGCGCAGTCAAAGTCTTGCCGTAGCCCGTAGGCGCAGTTAAAGTAAAAAGATTATGATTTACATCGAAATTATTTAAAACGAATTTTCTAAACTCGCTTCTTTTTTCATTTGGCTTACGATTTTCCAGGACTTTGATATATTTTTCGATCGTATTAGGATTCGCCGGTTTAGAAGCAGGAATTCTTTGATTAAAAATAGCTTCATATTTGTCGCTATAAATAAGTGACGAAAATATGTCTTTAAAATTTAAAAAGTCATCGTAATCAAACTTCTTTTTCGCAAATTTGAAGTATTCTCTTAAATGTTTAGCTTTAATTAAAAGCTCATTTTTATCACTTTTAATATCTTTGTAAATTTCTAAACCTAAAGCTTTATCTAAGACTTCATCCCAAAAGCCTAGCTCTTTCGAGCTCTCAAAATATTTACCGAAATTTTTATTTTGCGTTGTAAGCTCACAAAAATTTTCTACATTTCCGTGGTGTGATACGATGGATAAAAACCCAAAAGCCGTATCTAGCTCATTAAATTCTGAATTTAGTAAAAATATGTAAGCGGATAATAAAGCATGATTTTTATCTGCAATTTTTTCGGTAGGATTTTTGATATAAATTTGAAAATTAGTTTTTAGCTTAGCTATATCGTGATAAATTTTAACGCATTGCAAAAGCCTACTATCCGCTTTAGCAAGCATATTTGTTATATGCTTTATTAGCGGTTTGTTAGGATGCGATAGCAGCTCACTTTGCAAAGTAGACCTTGTAGTCATTTATTTGATAAATATTTCCTCTATTCTTTGCTTTGATTTGACTATTGCCGCTTAGCTTGATAACGAAATCTTTAAAATCCTTAAAAATTCGCCCCTCTTCGCATCCGCAAGCCATTCTAGCCGTAGTAAGTCTGATATCAGAGCTTTGTGCATCAAATATAAAATCGTCCATTAAAACGAACGTATCTATAAAACTTTCCTTTTCATGCACCAATTCACAATTTTTTATCTCGATATATTTAAAATCCGCTATACAAAAATTTATACCTAAATATGGTGTAAAGACACATTTGTGAGCTTTTAAGCTGTCGATTATCTTTTCTTTATAAGAAACGTTTAAAGCACTTAAATCAACGAATATAACATATCTAGGATCTTTTATTAGCTCTTTATAAAACTGCTTTTTCTCGCTAGAATCTTGATAGCCTTGTTCGATATGCATACTTGACGATAGAGCAAATTTTATACCGTTAAAAATCATAGTTTTTTTGCGAAATTGCGAACTTAAAATAACGCTATAACCTATATCGTTAAATTTAAAATAATTCATTTCACCTATAATCGCCCCCAAAAACCCCATTACGGCAGTCTTTGGCGGCACCGGATATGTAAGAGACGAGTAGATAGTAGCCGGATGAGAAAAATGCGCATAATCTCCCGATAGCTCAAAAGCTATTATATCCATTTAAAATCCTATTTTTATCCAATTACTATCAAATTGTGATCTGTTATTTTGCTCGAAGTCAAAATCGCTCATATACTCTATTTTTTCGATCTCTTGCGCGTATCTAGTAAGTTTAGCTTTTAATCTAGAAAAATCAATCGTAAAATCATTTATACTTCTTATCTCTATGTCTTCTTTGCTACTATTTATAGCCACACAGTTATTTAAATCTCCAGCGAAAGTATCATTTTTATATGTAATTACTAGCATAAATCTAGGCATCTGACCCATTTTCGTGCGAGTAATTAAATTTTTAGTCCCGCTCCAGAGCGCGCCTAAAATCACTTTCACATCATCTTCACTTAAATTCGTAATCTTTGCACTATGATTATCCACTATTCCGTAAGTTGCAAACATTGCATAATTTAAAAAATCTTCTTCTCTAAACGTTTTATTTGCCTTATCGCTACCGCTTGCAAACGCGCCGGTGCCTTTTATATGCTCTATCGCAACTCTATGAAGCGATCTGCTCATTCTAAACTGAATGGGTCCAACAAATTGAATTCCGGCTGTTTTTATGCCTTCTTTTTTCATCTCGTCTTTATCCGATATCGGCAAAACTCCACCAAATGCGCGAATATCGATAAATTTAGATAAAATTTCTTTTTCAATCTCGATTTTTTCTTGCTTAACGTTAATTACTTCACGTATTGCGCTTTTGCAATCTAAGATATTTTCATCTCTTTTATACTCTTTAATGAAAATCGCACTTTCGTCTTTTTTCATAATTTCATCTCTAATTGTTCGCTTTATACGTACATCAGTAACTTCTGCTATACCTGTCTCATCATCTATCCTAGGAGCGTTATCTCTTAGCATATCGCCGTTTGGATTAAAATTTTCGCCGTCCCAAAGAAATAGAATTTCCTTCTTTTTCATTACTCGTCTCCTTGAGTGTTATCTTTAATATATTTCGTAAAATCACTTCCGCCCATAGCAAAAGCCAGAGTTACATAAGCGCTCTTAACCCGCTTTTGAGATAAAAACGCACTTGGTAAAATTCCAATCAAAATATCGCGCATGATTTCTATATTAGCACTTCTTTTTCCTCGCGATACATTGGAGAGTTTTTTGTTAGTTTCATCGCACTTAGTCCAAATCCGTTCTAAAAGCTCTTTCGTAATTAGTCCGGCATTATTCAGCCATTTTTCAAATGAACTATTTTTGCTAATAGCAAATTGGCGATTTATCAACCCTGCTGACATCATTCCTAGCAAATATGCGCTCTGCAACACTTCATTATCTTTTAGAAATTCGCTATTTTTCAAAATCGAGCTTATTAGCTCTTTTTTATCGCTTAAGCCTTGCAAATTAACCTCCCTTGCAAATGATATTTTTTCATTTAAAGCACCTATTTCACTAAAGAAATTTTGATATTTTTCGATACTTTCTATACTTCTATTTTGATATGTCTTAACGCAATTAAAATAAAATCCCCACTCTATTTTTGACGCATAGCTAGAGTTAATATTGCCTTTATAAATCAAAGCAGCATATTTTTCCATCATATCGTCCAAATTCATCCTACTTTGCGATAATAAAAAATTCATAATGTCGATGTTTTTAAGAAATAAATTTTGCATGTAAATAGTATCATCTTGTTGATCTTTACTATCTTTTCGCCTAATCGCCCTAATGTTATATCTACCCATTAAATCGGAAATTTTAGAAATATAAGACGGCAATACATCATCTATTTGCAATAATACATTAACCGCAGCATTGCTTTTTTTATAAAATAAAATTGTATTTAGCACGGGCATATTTACTTGTGCTTTAGCTACGGATTCCAACTCGTAATTAATACTTTCTTCGATATTTTGTATGCCTTGCAGATCTTTTTTCTTTTCGCTCGGATCTTTTAAAATTTCCACTATTTTTTCTAATAAATTTGTATCATTTACCATTAACGTTGGTAAGACCGCCATTTTATCCCCGTAAAAATTAAAAGATAATTCCTTATCAATTGCCATAAAACCGTTTTTAACCAAATTTGCATTAGCGCCATTTAGAGGTAGTAATCTAACTTTAATGTCTTGCAAAGCAGTCGGTAGCTCATTTACGGAACAAAACGCTAAATTCGCATCTCCACCGATACCCATACTATTTGTAAGCATATCATAACCATAAATTTTGGCAGTTTTACCATTATCGCTATCGCTTAAATGACTCGTAAAAATATTTTTGAAATACGCTGAAATCGGTCTACCCTCCCAAGATAATGCAAAAAAAGTAGCTACTTTCATGCCCTTTTTCTTAGGCTCTTCTTGTAGAGCTACAATTTCACTTAAAATATCATCAAAAAAGCTCTCGTTTAAGCCAGATAAATCCGTTAATATTTTATCATTTTTGACATCGACAGGATTGAAGCAAGAAAGCATATTTTTTACAGCTTTTAAAATCCCTTTTATAAATTTAGGCGTATCGTCTTTTACGGCTTTGCTAATGAATTGGACATTAGGGAACAAATTGCCAGAATTCGCGCCTATACCAAATCTACAAATTATTAAATCGTCTCTTGAAATATTGTTATTTACCGATATTTCTTTGCTTTTAATATCGCAAAGATAAATTTTAATAGCATCGTATTCGTAGCTCTTGTTGTTAATTTTAGTTTTTTGTTTGTCGTAAATTTCGCCGATACTAGAAAAAATTTTAACTATATCGCCCAAAATTTATCCTTTCTAAAATTTAGCGCAATTAAATCTAAATTAAAATCAATATGTCAATAGTTACTATAATTTAATATAAAGAAAGTTTGATTTTTTAAAAATTTTATTATAGAATTGTCATAAAGCAAGCAAATATTCTTTTAGAATTTGAAATCTATACTTTAATATAGTCTTGCTTTACAACCTCCAAAACCCCTACTCCGTAGTTCATACACCCACTTCCAGCGCCCGTGCCAAGGATCAAATTTATTAGTTCAGCCCTAGCTATAATTCTCCATCTCGCTTGCCACGCATATACCGGCTCGCGGTTGTTGCCATAATAGAATTTCACAGACTCACCCAGCTTTTGCCACAATAAATTTAATTCCATTTCGCCATCATATTTTTGCCCCATAATCGTTTCAAATCGCTGTAAAATATTCGTCTTCATCATCTCTAAATGCCTACTATCTTGCGGCTGCAAATAAACCTTATGCCCCAAAAGCCCGCTTACTGCGCACGCCACGTAGCCTTGCACAATAGTTTCGTTCTCGCAAATTTTATGATTTTTCGCTTCGACGGTAGTTTGCGTAAATAGAATTTCACCCAAGCTTAGCCCGTCTTTTAGTATTGCTAGTGCGATTTTACGTTCAAACTCCGGTTCGCATGAAGCAAATCGCACGCGCAAGTCCTCTCCTCGCAAGATAAAATCAAACACCGTGCGTTTAAAAATTTTACCGCTTGATTCGTGCCTATATCCTACGTGCTCCGAAGCCGGCAAATAGCGATAAAGAAAGCCCTGAATCAGCTGCGAGAGAGATTTTGTGATTTTTAGATTTTTAGTTGGTAATTTTGCGTTGATGATTAGCATTTGCGCTCCTTTGCGCGGTAAAATTCTGCCCAAGATTCGTGCAACCTTGGGCAAATGAGTTCTAAGTGAAATTAAAATCCTATCTCTTTGATATCGGCAAACTGCAAAAACGCGCGATAAATTTGTCCGATATTTGCGATACGATTTGCGCGTATCGCGGCATCCTGGACGTTTATCATTACGTTATCGAAAAAATCATCAATC
>CAUVFI010000024.1:0-9696 GCA_963551055.1 uncultured Campylobacter sp.
TCTGAAAAATGCCGAAACACAAATAAAAGCGATCAAAATTCCGCTAGCGATATAATTTATCGTCTCGTCGTCAAGGTGCCATGGCTCGCTGAAAGAGACATAGCCTACTACGATAAAAACCGCTGGTAATGCCGCTAAAAACAGATCGATGCCGGTGCTGATCATCCCTTCTTTTCTTGCCTGAGATACAATGAATTGCATATATAAACCCTTTTTAAAAATTTGACCCGAAGTATATATAAACAAGCATAAAATATAAATTAAACCGACAAGATCGGAATTCTATCGCGACAAGATATTTGCGAAATTCTAAACGTTTACGCTTATCTTTTCTATCTTGCTCCAAGCTAGCAGGTGCACGATGCTAGTTATTGTGAGGGTTATGGGGAATATCAAATTGTATAGTGCATTTAACGGAAAAAGGATGACGCAGAGCCACACATATGTCTCAAAGATTCCCACGCCGCTTACGCGCGCTAGAGCAAAATTTATGCAAAACCACGCTACGATCATATATATTACGCCCACAAACGTTACCAAAATGCACAATATCATTGCCAAATGCTTGTGTGAGATCGATAAAGGAATCGATAAAAAAATGCTTGTTATGGCAATGACACAGATGCAGACAATTACGCAGTTGCGGTAAAGCACCGCCGCCCTTATGCCGCTAAGCATTGAAATTTTGCGGAGAGCTCTTAGCCTGAAAAATACCGAAACACACAAAAGAGCAAAAATAATTCCGCCAGTGATATAGGTAGCCGTCTTGTTGGTGCTAAGCCCTAGCATGCCGTTAATAGCAATATCTAGCGCAACTAAAGTCGCAGGCACTGCCGCTAAAAACAGATCGATTCCAGCGCTAATCATCCCATTTTTTCTTGCCTGAGATACAGTGTCTTGCATAATAAGCCCTTTTAAAATTTGCCATGAAGTATACATAAACAAACGTAAAGCACAGATTAAACTGCGAAGTTTAAAATTTCAAAATTTCATCGCAGCCAAATTTCGTTGCAGACAAGCACATGCTGCGGAATTTCGGAATTTCATCGGAGCGAGCATAAATTCCGTCACTGGATTTTAAAACGAAATTCCGCCTGTGGATTTGCGGGGCAGAATTTCGCGGTAGAATTTCAAATCTCAAGCGCGGCATACTTTCATCGCACATTTCGCAAACTGGCAAGCCGCAGGCAGAATTCCGCTATGAGATTTCTGATCGGAATTCTGCGGTAAAATTTCACTATGGAATTTAGACTGGAATTCTATGGCAAAACCTCGATATAAAATTTTAATCAGAATTTCAAGACGGCATTTCAAGACAAAATTCTGCGATTTAAATTTAGCTAAAGACAAAATCCCACGATTTAAAATTCCACGCCGATTGACGAGTTGCTTTGTCGCGCCGCTACCTCACCTGCGCGCTGAAAATTTGCGTGATGCTGGGAATTTGCTCGCCCGCAACGTCAAATTCCGCCGTTTTGATCTGTACGCCGTAGAGCGAGCTAAGCGCGATTTCGGTTAAAATTTTGTTACTTGCGCCGTAGTTGTAGCTAAGATCATTTCGCAAGATTAGTGTGCGATCGGCGACTGCGAGGGCGTGATTAGGCTGATGGGTGGTAAAAACTATGCTCGCATCGCTATTTGAGCGTAGATTTGCGATGAGGCTTAGCACGCGGTCTTGGTTTTTGATATCAAGCGCGCTGGCAGGCTCGTCCAAAAACAGCACGTCGCTGCCGCTAGCTAGGGCTCTAGCAAAGAGCACGAGCTGCCTCTGCCCGCCGCTAAGGGCGTTAAAGCTGCGCTTTTGCAGATGGGCGACGCCTAGCGTATCCAGAGCGTCAAGGCAGATTTGAATATCCTTTTTGCCCGGTTTTGAAAAGAGCGAGATCTCGCGTACCCGCCCCATCAGTACGATGTCAAGCACGCTGTAATCAAACGCGACGTTAAAGCTTTGAGGCAAGAAAGCAAATTTTGCCTTGCGCACGATTTCGCCTTCTTTAGGCTGCAAAATCCCCATCATACACGACATTAGCGTACTTTTGCCTTGCCCGTTTAAGCCCAAAATCGCTAATGTTTGAGAGCTGGCAAGCTCGAAGTTTAAGTTGCGAAAGCAGAATTTTTCCGCCTCGTAGTAAAAGCCAGCATTTTTTACCTCAATTAGATTTTGCATTTTTGGCACTCCTTTTTAGAAGTAGGGCAAAGATCGGGCTTCCGATGAGAGCAGATAGAATTCCTAAAGGAATTTCGGCGCTACTTAGCGAGCGAGATAGATCGTCGATTGCCAGCATAAAGATCGCTCCTGCAATGAAGCAGGCAGGCATTAGCTT
Organism: uncultured Campylobacter sp.; assembly: GCA_963551055.1. Lineage (GTDB taxonomy): Bacteria > Campylobacterota > Campylobacteria > Campylobacterales > Campylobacteraceae > Campylobacter_B. The sequence goes on from CAUVFI010000024.1 coordinate 2,325, forward strand.
CACGTGGTCGCTGCCCGCGATGAGCCTGGTGGCGTGCGGCACTACAAGACCTACCCAGCCGATATTTCCGCTGACGCTAACTTGTACGGCGATCAGAGCAGTGCAAAGCGCTAGGATCGTGCAGCGCAGAAACTTAACATCCACGCCTAGCACGCGCAAATCATCATCATTTAGGCTGAGTAGATTAAACCGCCATCTCAGCGCGATTAAGACTGCAGAAGCGGGCAGGGCGATCGCGCACATCAAAATTACTTTATCGTATCCTGCGCTTACGAAGCTTCCTAGTAGCCAAAAGACGATATTAGGCAGCACTTCCTCATCGTCTGCCAGATACTGCACCAAGCTCGTAAGTGCGGCAAATACGCCGTTAATGACTATACCTGCTAAAATGAGCGAGAAAATATCGGCGCGTGCTACAAATTTTGCCAAAAGATAGAGTAAAAATAGTGCCGCAAGCCCGAAGCAAAATGCAAACCCCGCAAGCCATAAGCCGCTCAATCCTAGCAAGATACAAAGCGCGCCGCCGAATGCCGCTGCAGTGCTAACGCCTACGATGTGCGGGCCAACGAGCGGGTTTTTAAATACCGCCTGTAAGCTCAAACCCGCGATAGCAAGCGCTCCACCGCAAAGGCTAGAGAGTAGAATGCGCGGAATTCTAACATCCATCATCACACTTTTGGCGGCTTCATCGCCGCCTCCGCTAAAGAGAATTTTAAAAATTTCTTCTAGCGGGATATGAAACTGTCCGCTAGCGAGCGAGATTAACGCCAGCACTACCCAAAAAAGAAGCAGGATTACGTTTAGCATTATTTTTGATATTTGACGCGGTAAAATTTCTCGTAGAATTCCTCTACTTTTTTATCAAAGTTTGCGTCCTTAAAATTTTGCGGATAAAGTTTCATCGCAAGCCATTCCTCACCAAGCGCCATTGCTTCGGCAGTCGGATGACCCCATGCTTTAACGAATTCGGGCATTAGATAAATTCTATCCTCTTTCACGGCGCTAAGACCTTTTAGCGCAGGGTTTGCCTTAAGTTCGGCAGGTACTTGAGGATAGCGATTTTGCACTAAGATAATCTGCGGATTCCATGCTAAAATTTGCTCCGGCGAAACCTGCTTGTAGCCCTTTATATCCGTAGCAGCGACATTCGTCGCACCCGCTCTTGCTAACATTACGCCAGTATATTTGCCGCTACCGTAGGTCGTAAGATCAGGATTTGCCATATAAACTCTAGGTCTTTTATCTACGATAAAATTACTAAATTTGGCATTTAAATCAGCTTGCGATTTTTTAACGAAATCTATTAGTTCAGCGGCATCCTTTTCGTGATTGCTTAGTTCGCCTAGAATTTTAACCCCCTCGTAAAAGCCCTCATCGTAAGCAGCGAAGCTATCGCGCTCATCTTTAAAGGTAGGATTTAGCTTAGCTTTTTCCTCTTGTGCAGAGCTGAAAAATGAAATACCTACGACTGGGATTTTCAACTCCTCCATTTTAGCGATATATTCTTTGGGGAAGTAGTTTACTACTACGACCGCATCGGGCTTTAGACTAAGCAGAGCTTCGTAATTGACATCTTTGATATCGCCTGGATTAGGTAGGTTTTTAAAACTCGGTGCCAAACGATTATACTCTTTGCCTAGGCGCTGCTCCCAGCTTTTTAGGATGCCTACGACCTTATCTTGGGCGTTGATTTCGTTTAAGACATTGAGTGCTTCGTGGTGTAGCACGACGATGCGATTTACTTGATCCGGGATCGTGACCTTGCGACCGAGCTGATCGGTAATCGTGCGATCTGCAAAAGCCAGGCTAGCGCAAAGCGCTGCACCAAGAAAGATTGAGTGAAGTTTAAGCATTTTTTCTCCTTGAAAATTCCGCAAAATATGCGGGGTTAGAATAGCGGAATTATAGCCGATCGGCATAAAATCCAGATAAATTTTTATATAAATTTCATTTTGTCGCGGGGGGATTTCAGATGCTTTCGTAGGGCAGAATTTTGTGATTTTACGCAGAATTTTGCTAGTAAAAATTTTTGCCCGTCTCCTCTAGGCTAATCGGATACTGCCCGATACCCAGCGAAACCGATTGGTTTTTTGATTTATTTTGTAGGCGTCGTCCATAAGCTTTTATTCCAAAGCTCCGTACCCGAAATCCCTTTAACCCTAATCCAAGCGATAATTTCTAAAATTTCAGATAAAAGGATTATCGCGAGTACCATGTACGCTGCAGTTGCACTACTCATTTCCGGCAGTTTAATAAACGAATTGATGATTTCTACAAGTACTAAAGATATAAAATATAACCACGCGTAAGCATAAAAAATTTTACTCTTAGTGGCTTCTCCTAAGTAGCAATATACTATTGCCGGGGCTATGGTGCTGACAATCTTAAACGCTGTAATCGTTACATACCAAATGGTAACAAATTGCGTCTCTTTAATCTCTATAGAGTGATTAAGTCCTATGGCCATAGCCGCTAAAATGCAATAGAATGCCTCCACGAAAGAACCGCCTCGCTCGTGTAAGGTATAATCTAGAGTCTCCAAGCTCACAATATTATTATTCATAGAATGTGGTAAAAGTGAAATAAATACGATAGCCCAAAGCACTCGGGCGATAAAGTTAATCAAATACGCCCTAAATACCTTGCTAGCGGAGATATCCGAGATCATTTTGGTTGCCGAGAGTTTAAAAATCATCGAAGCGAAAATTATGGCGACTATTGCGGCAGCGGCGGCGAAAAACACTCTCATCGTAATGCCGTGCAAAAACTCGCAACAAGCCCAAATGATCAGATAACAGCAGATCGATAAAACGCTAGAGGTTATACCGCGAAATTTTATGGCGTTTAAAATTTTAGGGTTCATAAAGTTGTGCCTTTGGAATTTTAAAATCTATGGCGGATTATACTTGCGGGGTTTGAAATTTAGATAAATTTTGGGGCGCGAGTGGAATTTAAATAGAGCGAAATTTTGAATTAAATTTAATCTTTTGGTTTTGAACGAGGATTGTTTCGGGCGAATAGGCACTAGAAGCTGAATTTTAAAGTTCATTTATGAAAAAACGAGTATTCAAGCTAAAATTGAAATTTTACTAGGAAGGCTTGTCGTAGCACAATGCGCAAATCGCGACGAGTTAAAAGCGCAGCGTACGCACGCAACCTTTAAAGCTCGCGCATAGCGTACTCCGGCTTTTAAATTTAATAGCCGGAGTAAAATTAGAGTAAATTTAAACTATTTTACCTCAAAAGCAAATGACGCGATGATCGTCTCTTCGTCGCATTTTTTTGGATCTGAAAATGCGAGTTTATTTCTTGCTTTTAGTATCCAAGGACCCGGCTTTAGCGCCATAACCTCGATTTCGCCCTTATCGTCGGTCATACCATAAAAAGCGCTCATATCTTCCAGAAATCCATCCGGTGCACCCTCAACTGCGGCATTTGCAAGTGGTTTGCCTTCAAACAGCACTTTAATTTTAAACGGCTTATTGGCTTTGAAATTTACCGGATTTTCTAAAGGTACGAGCTCTAGTCGCTCGCCCACAGGCTTAGTTATGAGATCGCCTGCTTGTGTGTTGATTACGCTCTTTGCGAGCATAGTGGCGCGACGGCAAAATTTAGCGTCTTTGATCGTATCTTTCGTGCCGCCCATATGCCATTTGCCGCTTTTATCTTCGGTCCAAAATGTCGGTTTATATTGCCCGGTAATAATATAGACGCCTTCCGGCTGCTTTTCGCCTTCAAATTTATAGTTCTCGCTCGTGCGCTTTAGCTCGATTTTTTTGCCGTTTTTATCTATGACTATGGGGATTTCAAAATTATTTTCTCTCTGCTTATCAATCGGCTCGCACGTGGCAAATCCATCTCCAAATCCGATCTGAACCCTTAGTTTGTCGTCATTTTGACCCGCAAGCCAAAAATCATGCGCGCCTGCTACGCTAAATGCACCTAAAACTGCCAATACAGCTAAACTTTTCCTCATTTTTCATCCTTTCTTTTAATAAATTTACTAAATTAAAAACTATATCTTACGCCGACGCCGAGCGTTCTGCCTTTGCCATAGGTGATCAAGACATTACTCGCTCTGTCGCGTATGTGCGAGAAATACTCTTTGTCGGTCAAATTTTTGACGTAAAAATATACGTCAAAGCCATCTTTTAGGTAGCCTACTTTTGCATCCGCCGTAAAATAGCTCTTTTGGGCTAGCTTATTTTGAGCATCGAAGTAGGTCTTGCCTATCATATTTCCGTCCAGTCTTGTATAAATTCCCATCGGAGCGTAGTATGACGCGCCCAAAGAGAGCTTATACTCGGGGTTTTTCTCGATTTTATTACCTTTATTATTCGTGCCGTCTTTGTTGATGTAATCTCCGTATTTGGTCTTTAGCAGACTTGCGGCTAAATTTATATCAAGCTCCTTGCTCGCTTTTGCGACGCCTTCAAATTCCACACCCATAGATTTTGATTTATCGGCGTTTGCGGTCGAGTAGATGTTGGGGTTATTGGGGTCGGTATAAAATATATGCGTGCCCTTGATGTCCATATAAAATAGCGCGGTAGAAAATCTAAAGCTCTCGTACGAACCCTTTACACCGATCTCGTAGTCATCGCTCGTCTGTGCGTCAAATTTATTATCCTCCCTGCTGCCACCAGTGGTGTAGAAATTAAAGCCGCCGGCTAGATAGCCCTTTGAATACATCGCGTAAATATTTAGCTCGTCGGTAATATCGTATCCAAGTGCGATTTTTGGCAAAAACGTCCTAAATGTCGCTTTTTCGTCCATCGAAAACGCGGGCGCACCGGGATTGTGTCCCAGCTCGTATGAAAAGTAATCGACCTTTGTGTGTTTTCTGATCTGCTGATACCTGCCGCCAAGCGTAGCATCAAATTTGCTCGTGATCGGATAGATGATCTGACCGAATACCGATGCCGTCTGCGCGCGATTGATTGAAGGCCAATCCTCGACTATCGTCCTACCGCCGTCGCCGTATTGGTCGCCGATCGGGCCGAAGACTTGCTTTTCGTTTTCGTAATAAAGTCCACCGACCCATTTGAAGCTTTGCTCGCCTACGCTACTAAATCTAAGCTCCTCGGAGAAGGTATCGTTTTTAGAATTTAAAAATGTAATTAGCCCGTAGTGATCGGGGTCGAGATAGGTTATTTTACTACCGAAATCCTCGTCGTAAAGCCCGTCTTTTTTCGCTCTACGAAAGGTCGTAGCCGAGGTCGCGTCAAATTTGTCAAATTCATATTTTAGATCTAACGCTCCCGAGCTAGAGGTTTGCTTTACGCGGGCGGGAGTTTCTAAGTTTATATGCTTGGCTTCGCTTTTTGAGATATTGCCAAATCTCGATTTTGGGATAAAAAGCTCGTCGAGCGAGTCGTCCTGGCGGTGAAAAAGATCGCCGTAAATTTTAATCGTAAAACAATCGGTCGGCACTATCTTTAAATTTAGTCCGAAATTGTAATTTTTCTTGTCGTTGGCTTTATCGCCGTTTAGATCGTTGATGATCCAGCCATCCTCTTTGGATGCCGAGCCGTTTAAGCCTAGAAATAATTTATCATCAATCAGCGCACCGCTGGTTTCAAAAAGACCTAGCATGTATTTGTGCGAGCCGTATTCGGCGCCGACGCTGCCGCTCCACTCGTTAGTCGGCTCTTTTAAAACGATATTGATGATGCCGCCGATTGAGTCTTTGCCGTAGATCGCACTGCTAGGACCTCGCAAAACCTCGACGTGATCAATATTTGTAACGGGGATATAGGCTGCGTCTTTGTTACTTTGCGCTACGCCGCCGACATAGACCGTGACGGGGTTAGAACTCGTATATATCGAAGGATTGAGTCCTCTAGTACTGATGCCTTGTACATCCCGCCCACACCGGTAATGTTTGGCATAGTTTTTACCAGCTCCTCGACGTTTTTGACTTCTCGTTCTTGTAGCTCAGTATCACTTACGACGCTGATGCTTTGTGGCACATCCTTTAAATTTTCACTTATTTTGTTTGCAGTAACTTCTACTTCGCCGAGATTTACGCTTTGCTTAGTTTGCTCGTCGGCTATGGCTGGATTTGCGGCGCTCAATAAAAGTAGGGTAGCTACAGCTTCAGAGAGAGAGAGAGAGAGAGTAAAAACTTTCAAAATTTAACTCCTAAAATCTGATAAAATTTTCGCGTTATTATATCAGATGAGATAATCATTGTCAATACTACTACAATATTAAATTAATGCAAAATATAAGCATGATTTATATTGAATTTAATGTTGCAAATTTAGATACAAAATAGGGCGATACAATAAGCTTATTATAATTTAAATAAATACGTTCATAAAATTTATGGAAATGATGCAAAATTAATAAAATCAAAAAATCATTTTTATAAATCGTTTACTACATAGAAATCATTAATATGTAAATATTATCAGTAGTTCATCATTTTTCAATTTCTTGGAGCAAAAGCACCATAATTCTAGGAATTTTATATTGAAAACTATAATTTTCAAGTAAAAATTCAATACGAAATTAACGTATAATTATATGAATAATTTCATGTATTTTTAACGCATTTGTTGTTTTTATTAGAAGAATTTTTATATAAATCTATTTTCTATATTTGATAATTTATCCGTGACTTCAAATAAAATTAGCAGGACAAATGTGTTTTCTGCAAGAATTAAAATAGATAAATATCTGAATTAGGCGGAAATGGAATTTCGCTTATACATGTAATATTTAAAATTTGAAATATGAGAAGCTATCGCGCCAAGATGAGCGCCCTCTTTTATTCGATAACCAGGCGCATTAGATACATATCCTCGCCGTCGATTACGCTGATTTCGGAGCTTTTGCAGCGCGGGCAAGAAAAGTCGTTCTGCGTCAAATCTCCGCTAAAACCGCAGTTTTTGCATTTTACGACGATTTCTTGGGTATGGATAATGAGATCCGCATTTTCGCAGACGGTGCCTGCGCGAAAGACTTCGTAGCAGTTTTGCAAATAATGCGCTTCCACGCCGCTTAGCCGCCCTATTTTTACGTGCAGTTCCCTTATCTGCGGACTTTTTGCGCTAGGTATATCACATCGAAAATCTTCAGAAAGCGCCTGCGGGTTCGTATTCAAGTTTTCAGCAAAAACTGCGGTTTTATGGTTCAGGCCCATATCCGCAACGCCAGTATTTTGGGCATTCTTACCCCCAATTGTGCCGACATTTGCAGAGTCTGTATTTCTAGCGGTATCGGCAATATCACAGCGATTTTTATCGCCCTGCTCGGCCGCGCCTTTTTTCTTTGCTTTTTCAGCGTTTAGCGCCTTTTCACATAGCGCCACAAGATCCGCTACGATCGATAGTTCATGCATTTTTTCCTCTAAATTTTACGGCCG
>CAUVFI010000025.1:0-9585 GCA_963551055.1 uncultured Campylobacter sp.
AAAGCTCCTTTCTTTTAGGGCACGCGAGCTTTAAGGCATGCTAGTAAATTTTGCAACGCAAAGCAGTGAGCGCTGAGTGTTTACCGCTAGGGATTTTGCGCCTGCGGCGCCCATTTAGTCCTTTTTGGACTTTAGCTTGGCGATCGTCTCTTTTGCGGCCTCGTAAGCCTTAGCGCTCATCTCACGCGCCCTTTCGCTTACGTTTTTGGCGACCTCGGAACTTTTTAGCTCAGCAAATTTTTGGCTCATTTTCTTTTCAAATTCGCTAAGCTCTTTTTTGATTGCGTCGAGCTTCTCGTCCAGATCGAGGTTTTCGATGATTTTGGCGCTTTTTTGGCTCAGTTCTTGAGTGATTTCGCGCGCTTTGGCGCTCGCCTTTTTCGCGCGCTCGCCAAGCTCAATTTCGCCGATTTTGGCGCTTAGCTGCTCGGCAAGATCGCTTGAAATTTTTCTAAATTTAGCCAAATAGCCGCCGAATTCTTCATCGGCGATCTTGGCGATTTCGCTTTTAGCGGGCTCCTCCGAGCTTGCAACCGCGTCGCTTAAAACCGCGCTAAATAGCTCGCTCATCTGCGAAATTTGAAGCCTTTCGTTCTCTAAGCTCTGTGCGTCGCTTGCTGGCGAGAAACTTAGCTCGTCGCGGTATCTTTCGGCGGCTTTGTTTATGCCGTCGTAGCAGCCTAAAATCGCGCCTCTAATCAGCGCAGAGGCTGTATTTTTGCTCTCGTTTGCGACGAAAATCGCGCGATTTATGATGATTTTTGAAATTTCTTTTGTGCGGAATTTCGTAAATTCTCCGTCGCCGATAGCCGAAAATGCGATGTTTTTCGCCGTCTCGTGCGCGGTATCCTCGATGTCGGTTCCGCTTTCTAGCACGCTTATGAAGGCTAGTTCGCTCGCTTCTTTCAGCACGTCCGCAAGCGGGAGTTTGCTCGCGATAGCTCGCTGTAGCGCCGAGCCTATGCGTTCTTTTAGCTCTGTTTCGCTTGCGTTTTGCAGCGCGGTATCCAGATCATCATAGCTGCGCAGAACAAGGGTTTTAATCGCCTTTTGCTTACAAGCGATCTTTTTGCGCAGATCGTCGTAGTCGTAGATGAGCTTGTAAAGGGCCTGCTCGTCCTCGTCGCACAGCGCCTTTTTAACGCCGTTAAGTAGGGCTTCTGCCGTCTCATCGCTAAGCGCGCCCGCGTCTTTTAACTCGGCTGCGAAGTCTAGGATTAATTGCGCGCTTTTGGCGCTTTTACTCTCGTCGTCAAGCTCACACAAAGCCTTCGTGGCTTCTTGCAAGGCGAGCTCTTGCACATAAGAGGCTAGCTCGGCTTGTGAAATTTGCGCGAGATCGGCGCCGAATTTTTTGATTATTGCTTCTTTCATTTCATCTCCTGTCACAATACATATTTAAAGTGGGCTTTTAAGCGCTCGAAAATTTCATTTCTGTGCGTATCGCTATTTACGAAGACGCTTACGTTGAAGCTCATATATTTGCCGCCGTTTGAAAAGCGCGAAAAGTCTATTTTGTAATTTTCGCCCTTTAAAATTTCATCGATCTGCTCGCGCTTTTGGGTGCTTGCGTCCAGGATGATTTTATATTCCCAAAAGAGCGGATAGTCGATTTTCGGCTTTTCAGCCCCTAATATACACGCCACTCTTGCCCCCCTCTTTGCGCTGCAACACGACGTCGGTGATCTGCATCGATTTATCTATCGCTTTTAGCATATCATAAATCGTCAGTAGCCCCACGCTCACACCTGTTAGCGCCTCCATCTCGACGCCCGTTTTGCCCGTGATCTTTACCGTCACGAAAAGCTTGAACGCACACTCGCTCGCAAGCTCCTCGATGTCCGTTTTAATCGAAGTAATCGTGAGCGGATGGGTCATCGGTATGAGTTCGCTCGTCTTTTTAGCGCCCATTATCGCGGCAACGACGGCGGTTTGAAGCACGGGGCCTTTTTTGGCCGTATTTTGCTTGACGGCAGCAAACGCCTCCGCGCTCATTCGTATGATGCCGCTAGCGGTGGCTACGCGTTCGCTATCATCCTTGGCGCCGACATCCACCATGCGCGGCATATTGTTTTCGTCGATATGTGAAAGCATAAAATTCCTTGCATTTTTTGGCGGGATTATAGCAGAATTTCGGGCATAAAAAAAGCCCGAGCTTTTAAACTCGGGCTTCATACAAAAAGGAGGTTTTATCTTGTCGGACGAGAACGATTATACTACCTAAACAGTAAATAGAAATAAAATATATCCTATTTGGGCGAACTCTTTCGCGCTTAATTTATAGCCGTTTTTAAAATTTAATGGCATGCTATGGCGCGCTACGTGGGAATTTGAATGGGTAGCGAAATGAAATGGAGCAAAAAGCGACTAAATTTAAAGCGGACGTTAAAGAGCAAAGATAAAATTTAAAGCAACGCTTGTGATTATTTCATCATGAAGTGCTGGATTAAAAGAGCGGAGCGGGGCGCTCCGTCAAGGTTCCATAAATAAAATCCTGCAAAGGCGAAACGGGCTTAAATTTTAAATAACTTTTACTTTAAATTTGAGTCCGCCTTAATTAAGCGCGAGATTTTTGTGCGCAATGTAGCGTAAATTTAACCTTTCACTCAAGCGCCGTAGCAGTGCAGGCGCGGATTAAAATAGCGCGCGCAAATTTAAATATCGTCGCGCAAAATCCGGCCTGCGTTTTAAATTTAGCCTCGTTTAAATTTTAAACGTTTTTAGCAGGCTGCCTAAGCTTAACCCCTTGTCTTTGCCGTTTGCGCCGCCTCCTAAAAGATCGCCCAAAAAGCTACTTGCGTCGTTGATATCGATTTTACCGTCGCCATTTACGTCAAGCTTGGCGCTTGCGATTTTGCCGATCAGCGCACTAAAATCCACGCCTTTGCTATCGACGGCGTTTGCTTGCACGTCCTCGCCGCCGCCCAAAAGTCCACCCAGCATCGAGCCTAGCGAGCTAGATCCGCCGCTTTCGTTTTTGCTTAAAAAATTTGAGCTAATGCCCGCAATTATCGCATTTATCTGATCGTCGGGCAGGTCCACGCCTAGAAATTTTTCGATAAAAGCGACCGGACCGCTTTGAAATTCTCTTAAATTTTTATCGTCGCTTTTGAGCGCCGAGACCATATTTACAAGTCCGTTTATGTCCATTTACGCCTCCTTGATCTTGGCTTTCGGGGCCTGTTTTACGATAAGCTCTATTACCTTTAGGGCGTCCGCCTTAGCCTCAAAATCCTTGCTGACGGCGATAATCTGTCCGTTGCTAGCCGTTAGGCGGAAGCGAACCTTGTCTGCTTTATCAGTGTAAAGCTCAAATTTCGGATTGTTTAGCTTCTCGCCGCCTGCGATTTGATCCTCGATCTTATTTAGCGCGGCGTTTTTTGCGACGCTCTCGATGCCGTTTTTGCAAGCGGCCTTGCTCGTGTAAACCTCGGAGGTGCACAGTACGTGCCCGTCATAAAGTAGATCGAATTTGCAGCCGTCCTTGGCGTCTTTGATTAAAAACTCAGCCATTTTTCATCCTTTCGTAGAAGATATCGTTATTTTAGCTAAAATTTTAATAAATATTTTTAATAGGCGCGGAATTTTCTGCTAAAATTGCGCACAAATTTCATTTACAAAGGATCATAATGATAAAGGCTCTACGTTTTAGCTTGATTTTCGCCGCTACTTTAGGATTTGGCGCGGATGAGAGCGATGCATTATTTAAGGACATAAGGACGCGTCTGGGCTGCAATCTAGCCGCACAGGACTGCGAGACTAACGCCGGTGGGCAGAAGGCGCTTTTTAGCGTAGCGCGCCATCCGATCGAAGCGGGAGTAAACGAGCTAAAAATAAGCGGAATTTCGCGTGAGCTGAAAAATCCGAGCGTTAAAATTTCGGGCGTGAGTATGAATATGGGCAATGCGGAATTCCCGCTAAAGCGCAGCGCAGACGGCTATGAAGCGACGCTTGACGTTGCAGTATGCACGCACGCCGTAATGCGCTACAAACTTGAAATTTACGAGGATGGCGAGCCTAGCGGGCTTTTTGTGTATTTTGATCTGCGAAAGCGTGCTACAGATCGAGACCGCGGCGAAGATATCCACTTGCATCACCACGAGCATTAGACGCACCCCGTTTGTGTGCGGGGTAAAATTTACGCTTTTTCAGACACGACGCTTTAGGGAAACTTGCACGTTGATTGTAGAAAATTTTACAAATTTTATAAGGCGCCGCTCGCGATAAATTTTATGTATCTTTCGAGCGACGCCCGTCGCGGGCAGATACGGATACCTGCGCAAATACGCGGCTAGCCGTAGCGACCTAGGTGCGCTTTATAGGCGTTTGCAAACGTGCCATTATAAGCGTACGGCGATTTTTCGCGCGTTCGCCGCAAACACTCCGTATTCGCCCGCTCGCCTAATTTTCCCGCCTCGAAATTTTAAAATTTTTAAAATTCGCTTGCGTTTCATACGCCTAATCTATGCGGAATTTTGAAATTCCTTGTATAATCTGAAGCAAATTTTAAATCTAAGGAAAGCCATGCAAATATTAAAACAAAAGCACTTTAGCGGCGAGCGCGCGCTGTTCGGCGCAAAGGATCTGCGGATCGAAAATTCCGTCTTCGGCGAGGGCGAGTCGCCGCTAAAACACAGCGTAAATATCGTCGCGCAAAACTGTAAATTTGAGTGGAAATATCCGTTTTGGTACGCCGAAAATATCCGCGCGCAGGACTGCTTATTCGACGAGGTCGCGCGCGCAGGGATCTGGTATAGCCGCGGCGTGGTGCTAAAAGACTGCCTCTACGGCGCGCCCAAGGGGCTTCGCCGCGTAAAAGACGCCGCGTTGCAAAACGTGGAATTTCACGATGCGCAGGAGACCTTGTGGCACTGCAGCGACGTCACGCTAAAAAATGTCACCGCAAAGGGCGCGTATTTCGGGCTTGATTGCGAAAACTTAAGCATCGAAAATCTATCGCTCTTCGGGGATTACTGCTTCGACGGCTGCAGAAACGTAACGATCAAAAACTCCAAGCTCCTATCCAAGGACGCGTTTTGGAACTGCGAAAATATCGTGGTCGAGGACTGCTTCATCGCGGGCGAATACTTCGGCTGGAATTCCAAAAACGTGACGCTGCGAAACTGCAAGATCGAGAGCTTGCAGGGTTTTTGCTATATGCAAAATTTGCGCTTGCAAGACTGCGAGCTCATAAATACGACGCTAGCGTTTGAATACAGCGACGTCCATGCCGAGGTAAAAGGCGCGATCGATAGCGTCAAAAATCCGAGCAGTGGGCTAATCCGCGCGGCAAGCATCGACGAGCTGATCCTAGACGGCGCAACGGACGCGTCTAAAACTGAAATTATTACTGAATTAAGGGCGTAAGATGGGACTTTTTGATTTTATAAGTGGCAAGGAGAAATACGACTTCGACACTCTGCCAAACCGCCGCGGTACGAAGTCGCTTAAATGGGATGTTGGAGAGAATGAGCTTCCGATGTGGGTCGCGGATATGGACTTTGCCGTCGCGCCCGAGATCATCGAGGCTCTGCAAAAGCGGCTGAACGAGCGGGTTTTGGGCTATTCGATTATCGATGATGAGTGGCGCAGCGCGTATCAAGGCTGGTGGCTCGCGCGCCACGATTATGAAATCCAAAAGGAGTGGCTGATCTATGCCGGCGGCACGCTGCCTGCGATCGATTCGATCATCCGCAAGCTCACCTCGCCCGCCGAAAACGTGCTGCTGATGAGCCCGGTTTATAACTGCTTTTATTACTGCATCAAAAACGCCGCCCGCGTGCCGATAGAAAACGAGCTTACCTACGCTAACGGCGATTATAGCATCGATTGGGAGGATCTACAGGCTAAGCTAGCCGATCCGCAGACGACGCTTTTTATCCTTTGCAATCCGCACAATCCGGTCGGCCGCACCTTTAGCAGGGATGACCTTGCTCGTATCGGCGAGCTGTGCGAGAAGCACGGCGTGACGGTGCTTAGCGACGAGGTACATTGCGATCTGACCGAGCCCGGCGTGCGTTACACGCCATTTGCTGCCGCGAGCGAGACGTGCGAGAAAATTTCAGCTTCCATAATCGCTCCTACGAAAGCGTTTAACATCGCAGGGCTGCAAAGCGCGGCAGTCTTTGCCGCGGATAAGCGCTTGCGTCATAAAATTTCAAAGGCGCTAAATTCCGACGACATCGCCGAGCCGAATTTTTTCGCAGTGCAGGGCGCGATCGCCGCATTTACGAAGGGTGCGGCGTGGCTGGACGCCTTGCGCGAATACCTCAGCGAAAATCGTAAATTCGCGGCGGAATTTATCGCGCGTGAGCTTCCGCAGGTGCGCGTCGTGCCGCAAGACGCGACCTATCTGATGTGGCTCGATGCGGGCGCTTACACGCAGGATAGCGCGGAGCTTGCGCGCTTCATCCGCGAAAAAACGGGGCTGTATCTCTCCTGCGGCGCGCAATACGGCAGGGGCGGCGAGAGATTTTTGCGCCTAAATATCGCGACCTCTAGAGCGCTGCTAAAAGACGGGCTAGGACGGCTGAAAGAGGCGCTAAAGATCTGCCCGCACTAAGCAAGCTGCGGCGCGACAAAGACGAAATTTAAAATTTACAGCGACTAAATTTAAAGCGGCGGAGTAAATTTTAAAATTTATAGCAGAGCGCGAGCTTTGCGCTAAATTTAGCGGCGATCAAACTTGCGGCACGCGGTTAAATTTAAACATTTGCGCGACAAATGAACCGGCGCTTAAATGCGCTACAAAAGGCGGATTATGGATAGAAACGGCGATTTAGAGGAGCTTTACCTGCTTGAAAAACGGCGCGAAAAGTTCGCGCGCATTAGCAAGCTCGTCTCATTTTTGATAACCCTGCTGCTAGTCGGACTTTACGTGCTTTTAAATACGAGGGCGGAGCCTGTCTCGTTTGATACAAACTGGCTCATAGTCGCGCTTTTCATCATCTTTCCAGTTTTAAACGGGCTGCTCTACCGCTTATTTTACAGTTTAAGCTTTGGCAAAAATGAGGGCGCGCAGCGCGCAAATTTTGATAAATTTAGCGACTTCGACACGGCGCAAGATACGGACGTATTAGGGCAGGGCGCGGCGGAAGATGGGCAAATTTTAAGTGCCTATGCGAAAGAGCGGCAGGTATTAAAAGCTGAAGCGGGCGAGGGTAGCAGCTTTAAAGACAGCAATAGCCGCACATCCTCTATCTACGGAAGGTTTGAGCCTAAAGCCGCCGAAGGTGAGGGCGGGGGCAAAGAGAGCGGAGCAGCCGGATCAAAATTTAACTTTCTAGTCGATCTGCAGAGCCTAGAGGATGAGCGCGCGGCGCTGCAAAAAGCGGTGAAAAAAGCCGGTCTCATCGCCGTTGCCGTAGGGACCAGTGTGGGCGCACTGGTGGCGCGCTTTTGGGACGAAGTGGCGCCCGGCGTATTTTTCGGCATCTCCGTTTACGGCATAGTAGGCGCTCTTTTAACGGCGAGCAAAAGACGGAATTTCAGATCAAATTTTAAAAGCAGGATCGTCGCGAGCATCGCAAAAAGCTTCGGGCTTAGCTACGATGAAAGTGACGGGCTGGGGACGGATGATTTTTTTGAAATTTATGACTGCTACATAAACGAGCAATCGAGCGAGGATATGATGAGCGGGGAGGTGCAGGGCGTGCGCGTGAGATTTAGCGACTTTTACGCCGCCGAAAAGGTGCGCACCAAAAACGGCACTCGCACCGACGTAAAATTTCAAGGAGTGCTTTTCGTCGCGGACTTTCATAAAAGGCTTAACTGCGAGGTGCGGGTATGTCATAAAAACTCGCGAAATCTGCGCAGATACGGGCAGCGAGCGAATATGGACGACGTGAAATTTGAGGAGTTTTTCGACGTCTATACAACCGATCAGGTGGGTGCGAGATACGCTCTGACACCGCTTTTGATGCAGCGACTGACGGAGGTTTATCTAAGGCTGGGCTCGCAGATAAACGCGGTGCTAAGGGAGGATAAAATTTACGTGGCGATCGAGACCTGGCGCGATAATTTCGAGCCTAGAATCGACTGCTCACTAAAGCAGGACGCCACGATAGAGCTTTACGTAGATGAGATCGGCGCGCTTGTTGACATCGTGAGCGAGCTAAATTTGAACCGCAAAATTTGGAGCGAATGAGGCGGGCGGCGGCGCGGTGGAGTATGGCAGAGGCGGCGAGCTACATACAGCCGCGACGGCGCACAGATAGGACATAGCGCGCGGGATCGTAGGCTTAGCGGCACAGATGCGCTGTATAATAACTGAATGTGGAAATGTATGCGTTGCGCAGATTGTGCGTTTGGCTCTTAAATCAGTACGGGAAATTTAGCCGCGCAGAATTTACAAGCCGCCTTGAGCCGATAAAATTTTATAAATTCCCGATCCGTTTAACGAGCGAGCGCTTGCGATTTATCATTGCTCGCACGGCAAAATTTTTACTGGACGAGCAGTTTGCGTTAGAATTTTACTATTGCTTGAAATTTTACGCCACCGCGCGCGACTTAAATTTTGCCGCGACGATCCGCGCTAGGCTGCATTTTGGCTCGGCTAAATTTACCGTGCGAGAGCAAAACTTTGCCGCTAGATCGATAAATTTAGCTAGCTTATAAAAGCGCTCGCTGCCTATGGGCGTTTATGGACGCCGTTTTGGTAAAGCTACGGCGCTAGCGTCGCTGCAAGGTTGCGGGGCTTAGTAAGATTGCCCCACTAAACTAGACGACAAATCAAAATTTATAGCTTTCCACCCTCGATTACGACGTCGTCAGCCTTGATGTCGTCACCGTATACCGGCGCTAGCGTCGCGTCGTAGTCGGCGTGGAAAAATTTCTCGTCCGCGAGCTTTACGATTAGATCGTCAAGCCATTTGCGAAGCTCGTCGTTGCCCTTTTTGACCGCAGGCGCGATGACGTCCTGATCGCCGAGCGAGCGGATGCCTACCTTAAAGCCAGGATTTGACTTCGTCCACGCAAACAAAAGCGTATTATCATGCGCGATCGCATCGCCTCTGCCGTCCAGCATCGCACCGAAAGTCTCGGTATTTTGGTCAAATTTTAAAAGCTTGATCTCGGGATGGTTTTTCGTAAAATACAGATCCGCGGTCGTGCCTTTGTTGATTAAAAGCGTTTTGTCTTTAAGCTGCGAAACGTCGGTGATATCGCCGTCCTTGCTCGCGACGCCGAGGGCTACCTTCATATACGGCAGCGCGAAATCCACGACCTCTTTACGCTCCGGCGTGACGGTGAAATTTGCAAGCGTGATATCGACCTTATCCGACGCCAAAAATTCCGCGCGATTGGCGGCCTCTACTAGCACGAACTGCACCTTGCTCTCATCGCCCAAAAGCTCCTTTGCGATACGTTTTGCAAAATACACGTCATATCCCGCGTTTTTACCCGTCTCGTCGATATAACCAAACGGCGGCTTGTCGCCGAAAACCGCGATCCTTACTACGCCGCGCTTTTTAATCCCGTCGATATAACTTTGCGGCGCGGCGGAACCTTGCGCGGAATTTGAGGAGCCTTTACCCTCGTCGTTGCAACCTGCGAAAAATAACGCACCTAAGATAAAAAGCGTGCTTA
>CAUVFI010000026.1:0-9384 GCA_963551055.1 uncultured Campylobacter sp.
AGCCGCGCGGCGTAAATTTTAAAATGATAAAATTTTAGGCGCCGCGCAGCCCGTAAGTCTTTTCTGCGCTAGCCAAAAGCTCGCAGGCTTTAAAATTTGAAATTCCAAAATCCGTAAAGCAAGATTTTACGCCGTATCGTTTCGCGAGCGAGATTTATATTGTAAAATTCAGCGCTGAGCAGAGCAAATTTACTCTGCGCCGAAGGCGCAGAGTATTAAAATGTATTAAGAGTTCAAAATTTGATTTATTCTATTTTCAAAGGAGTATTTGATCTTCTTATAAAAGAAGCGTCATAAGCATGTCTCAAATTGACGGCTTCGACGCCATTTGGATCTGCGGGTTCTTTGTCTTTATATTTTTCCATGATAGCCTGAGCTTCGTCCCAATGCTCTAGGTAGTAATCAACAGTATACGCCATACTCTTTTCTTCTACGACCGTTTTAGCGTTCACGCAATTCTTGTATGAGTTGCTTCCGTCCTTTAAAGTATTGAAATCACACTTCGCTAAAATCTCTTTGGCTTCGTCCAGATGCGCGTCGTAATACTCCTTGGTCTTTACTTCGGTATCATCGCCGCAACCAACTAATAAAGCAGCTAACACCCCCCCCCAGAGGAACATTTTGGGATTTTTCATTTCATTCTCCTTGTTTGAAATTTATCAGTATTTTACTATCCGTTTACTTTAAAAATTTTAAATTGCGGGCGCACGCGCCGTTTTAACGCGGCTGGTTAAAATTTCGCTTTTAAAATTTACTCGCTCTTTTTGAAATTTCTTTTTAAAATTTTACTCGCGTGACGAAATGCGACGTTTTACGCGCCGCCGCAAAATAGCGACTAAGCGCGCGCAGTGTAAGAGGACGGCAAGGCAAAAACTACGAGACGCAAAAAAGGACGGCGTAGCAAAACAGCGCGCAGGCGCTTAAATCGCGCTTGTAGCAAAACCAAGGCAAAGCAAAACGTAGCGCGGCAAAATCGCTCGCGGCACTACTATAGCAGGCGCTACTGCAGTATCTTTTTTAGCGCCAGCGTAAATAGTATGACGTAGAGGACGAGCAGCCATTTTTTCTGCGTTTCGCGCCTTGCGCGGTGAGCCTGAGAGGTGCCGAAATACATGCCCAAAAGCCCGCCCACGGCTAGCAGCGCGCCGCTTGCGAGCGAGAATTTTCTAAGCTTCATCTGCTTTTGCTCGTAGTTATCACCTACGTAAAATGCGCGATCGCCCTTTATTAGGACGTTTTCGCCGATGTAGCGAAGTCTGTTTTGAAGCCTGCTTTGCCATAAAATTTTCATCGGTCGCTCCTTCTGCATGCGCGTAAAGAACACAGCGCGATTTATTGCCTTTAATTTGCGCTAGTCGTTTTATCGGCGCGCATACTAATACTTGATTATTGCTTTTAAATTTACGCTATTTGCGCGGTGCTCGGTACCTATCAAATCGGCATTTCGGCCGTGCTTTGCGGGTAAATTTATCCGCGCAGCGTTTGGACCGGGCCAGAAATTTAGCTGCGCGCTGTTTGAACGAAACCGCGAAATTAGCCTCGCAAATTTAGATCATTTTTTCGGTTTATTTTCTTTGATATAGTCCACGGCGATACGCTGGCAGGCGATCTTGTCGTTCTTTTCGAGGCATAAAGTCTCCAGCTCCTAGCGGCTGAAATTTTTGTAATCTTTGATAGTCTTTTTGCCGCCGTCGCCCATGATGAAGTATATGAGAGCCGCTAAAATCGCCATCACAGCAATTAATCTAAGCATAATTGCCTCCTAAATTTCATAGATTTTGCGCCAAATGTGCGAGCGAATTAGGCGCGCATTTGTTTAAAATAGACAATCAAAATTCTACGCCGTGCGAATTTTGCTAGCAGCGAATTTTCAAATTTAAAGCAAATTAAACTGCTTCGGAAAGTACCTATCCAGCGTCTGCGCTACCTGCTCCAACCAGACCTTTCGCTCAGCTTCGTCGCTATCTGCGACCACTCTAAACATCAGCCGCTCAAAGGTTTTCACACCGCAAAAATCAAAAATGCAGCTTTTCCAAATTCTTTCCAGCGGATCGCTGAATATCTCGTTTTCTCTTGCCTCAGGGGTGTTGGATGTGTTGAAAACTAGGGCGGCTTCAGCCTTTAAAAGCCCTATCGGAAGCCCGCCACCGTTATCACCTGGCGCAAAATCGTAGGCTACTCTCTGCCTTAGCACGCGGTCGATCCAGCCCTTAAGGATGGCGGGCGGCTCGCCCCACCAATTTGGATGTACAATCACGATGCCGTGGGCATTTGCGATATCTTTTTGATGCGCTTTTAACAGCTCGTCGTCGCTTTCGTCGCTCACGAGCTCAGCGCCGCTAAGGATCGGATTAAATTTCTCCTTATATAGATCATGAAATTTAACCTCGTAGCCGCTATTTTGCAGCTTTTCTACCGCTGCATTCGCGATTGCTACGTTTAGGCTTTTTTCGTAAGGGTGTGCCAGGATGACGCAGATTTGTTTCATAGATCTTCTCCAAATATATTGTTTACTAAAGAACGTGTGCCGTTGGTATGAAATTTGCTACTAACAAGATCGCAAAATGCAGATTTACTTTATATTTTTTTAAAACCATAATGAGATTATATCCTTTCGATCTGTCCATCCAGTAACTGATTTAAAACGCATATTAAATTTTCAATAGAGGTTCCCAACTCTTCGCGGCTGAAATTTTTGTAATCCTTGATCGTCTTTTTACCACCGCCTCCCATCACGAAGTATATGAGAGCCGCTAAGATCGCTATTACGATGATTAACCTCAACATCGCATTTCCTTAATTTATAATTTTAGGTTTTTCTCCGCGAAAATATCCATTCCATCGCCGCTTTCATGCTATAAGCGTGCTGCCATGTATGGTGATGACTCCCGCCCGTATAGATCATATAGTAGATATGGCAACTCGGCTCAAGCATCGCTTTGATGCGCTCATCTATTTGTCGTTTGTCGGAAGCATCCAGGATAAGCTTTTTAACGCAAACGCCATCTTTTTGTAAATTTTGCGTGATCTCGTTTGTACTCGGATATGCACCCTTGTCGCCTTGCGAAGCGACAAAAAAGACGTTTTGAGATCCAAGCGGCGACGTGATGTTTGCATCCCATTTGCTCGCTATTATATAGGAGGCGGCAAAAAAATCCGGATAATCTATATCCATTTGGATAGATGCCATACCGCCCATAGATTGACCCGTATTATAAATTCGCTTCATATCGAAGTTATAACGGCTAGATAGATATTTGATTAAATTTATCGTTCTTTCGAGCTCTTGACCGTACTGAAATTTATCATTTACGATAATAGTGTTGTATTGAGGCGCCAAAATAAAGCTTGGATGTTCGGTTTGCCACGCGGGATCCGCCCATGCCACAGCGCCTAGACCTTGAACGAGCGTAGATTTGATCTGCGGCGAAACCGTTCCTGCATCATGCATAAAAAGCACTAGCGGATAGGATTTTTTAGGATCGTAGTTTTTCGGTATAAAAAGATTATACATCAGTTTTGCGCCGTTTTGGCTTTGATCTACGAAGACATCTTGGATGAAATCTTCGATGACCAGCTCTCGGGTATTTGTGGAATTGAATTCGCCCTTTTCGGTATAAATTTCGCCGTTTACATTTATGATCTTGCCCGTTTGCGTTACGCTCGCGCTAAAGGTTTTAAGAGGTTGCGGATTGCCTCTGCTACCGAGCGCTGGACCGTTTTCGCCCATCGCATTACGTTTTGCTCTGTTGGCTTTATCTTCAGGATGAGGATCGACCGAGCTATCGATCATTGCAAGCGGCATAAGCTCGATGATTACGTATTTGCCCGATTTTGGAATTTTGGCATTAGCTGTATTTAAATTTGACTTAGTGCTTACGTAGACTTTGGAGATGTCGCGATTTGCTACCGTATAGTCATCCTTCGATACGGATGAGCTCAAAATCGGCTTATCATATTCAAGCACTACCGCACTTAAATTTTCTCCGTCGCCGAAAACTTGCGTTACGGCCTGAACCTCTTTAATGTGTTCGGCCTGCGACATCATTACGGCAAAAGCGGTAGATAAAACGATAAATTTAAAACGTCTCATTGCTCGATTTACTCCCACTCTATCGTTGCGGGCGGTTTGCTCGAGATGTCGTAAACTACGCGGTTGATGCCATCCACTTCGTTTATGATGCGGCGAGAGACGTTTTCTAGCAGGTCGTACGGCAGGCGCGAGAAGCTAGCCGTCATGCCGTCGCTGGCGTCCACTACGCGTATGCACACGGCGTTTTCGTAGGTGCGGTTATCGCCCATGACGCCGACGGAATGCACATTTAGCAGCACGCAAAACGCCTGCCACGTTTTGTTGTACCAGCCGCTTGATTTTAGCTCGTCGCGTAGGATCACGTCGGCTTTGCGCAGTAGCTCGAGACTCGGCGTATTTACTTCGCCCATTATGCGGATCGCAAGGCCCGGGCCAGGGAATGGATGGCGGAAAACTACTTCGCGCGAAAGACCTAGCTCAAGCCCTAGCTGGCGCACTTCGTCTTTAAAAATTTCGCGCAGAGGCTCGATCAGTTCAAATTTCATATCCTTGGGCAGGCCGCCTACGTTGTGGTGGCTTTTGATCGTCTTGCTTGAGCCTGCGACCGAGCTCTCGATGATGTCGGTGTAGAGCGTGCCTTGGGCTAGAAATTTTACGTTTTTGTGTTTTGCTGCTTCTTTGCTGAAAACCTCAATGAAGGTCGCACCGATGATTTTGCGTTTTTGCTCTGGATCGATCACCCCTTTTAGTCTGCTTAAAAATAGCTCGCTAGCATCGATCACGTCTAAGTTCACGCCGAGTTTTAGTCTAAACATCTCCTCCACCGCCTTGCGCTCGCCCGTGCGGAGTAGTCCGTTATCGACGAAAACCGCTATTAGGCTCTGTGGCACCGCATGCGCCAAAAGCGCCGCTACGACCGAGCTATCCACGCCGCCGCTTACCGCGCAAAGCACCTTGGCGCTGCCTACGCGCTCTTTTATTTTGATCATCTGCTCTTTGGCGAAGCTGCCCATATTCCAAGTGCTGGTTATTCCGCAGATTTCCTTGGCGAAATTTTTTAAAATTCTATCGCCGAACTCGCTGTGGCAGACCTCCGGGTGAAATTGCAGCGCGTAAATTTTACGGATCTCGTCGCCGAATACGCACCACTCACTCTCGTCCGAGCTTGCCATCACCTCAAAGCCCTCCGGCAGGCTTTCGACCTTGTCTGAGTGACTCATCCAGACAGTAGAGTTATCCTCCACGCCGCCGAATAGCTTGCTAGCGCGAAGCAGCTTTAAAGAAGCTTTGCCATACTCTTTTTTACCCGCAGGCACGACGCTGGCGCCAAATTTATGCGCGATGAGCTGCATACCGTAGCAGATACCTAAAATTGGAATTCCAAGCTCAAAAATTCTATCGTCGCAAAAATACGCATCCTTGGCGTAAACGCTAGCGGGTCCGCCGCTTAAAATAAGACCTTTGGGGTTTTTCGCTTTTATCTTATCGATCGGTGCGTCGTATGCGATCAGCTCGGTGTAAACGCCTTGTTCGCGCAAGCGCCTAGCGATCAGCTGGGTGTATTGAGAGCCGAAGTCCAGCACTAAAATGTCTGCCGTTTGCATGAAATTCCTTTGTAAAAATTTTTAAAAGTATAACAAAGCAAAGCTAAAAGTAGGCTATTTATCGCGTAAAATTCTAACGCTTCCTCTATCGCCGTTCGTGCTATTAGCGTCCGTATTTTGGGCGGTAGCGCTAGAGCTCCCATCGCCTTCTGAATAAAACGGCGGCGCTTTGTATCCGCAGCCGCTAAGCAAAACTAAGATAAAAAATGCTAAAATCCGCTTATGGAAAATGCAAGAGAAATAATAGCTCATATCAGAAAAGATCCTTTATATGCCAAGATGCGAGAAAGAGGCGAGTTCTTAGCGATTTTGCCGCTTAGTTGGCAAAGGCTGATCGCTTTCATCTACGTCAAAGATGGCATTTTGATGATAGCCGCGAAACACCCGGCGGGGCTTTGCGAACTAAAACGCGATAGTAATATAAATTTAATAAAAGACGTATTAAAGCGCTTCGTAGCCGCTAGAGAGACGGCGGAGCTTTGCGGCGTGCGAGAGATAAAATTTTTCGTAGCAGATAGAGTGATGAGCAGAAGAAGGGCGCAAATTTATAAAGCTCATTTGCGCCCGGGCGGCAAAATTTTATCTTCAGAGCGCGCAAAGGGGGAGTTTGAAAACAAAATTCAAGATCCGCAAATTTATAAAATTTTTGAAGAGATAAGAGGGCTGATCCTTGCTAATAGAGGAGATTAAGAGCCTGCCTGCCACACCCGGCGTGTATCAATACTTCGACGCCGCGGGCAAGCTGCTATACGTCGGCAAGGCAAAAATTTTAAAAAATCGCGTCAAAAGCTACTTCTCTTTCACGCCCGCTCTCGCGCCGAGCCCCCGCCTAAGCGCGCGCATCGCCAAGATGATAAGCGAGGCTGTGCATTTAGAATACATCGTAACGCCCAGCGAGAGCGACGCGCTGATACTAGAAAATTCCTTCATCAAGCAGCTTAAGCCCAAGTACAACATCCTGCTGCGCGACGATAAGACCTATCCATATATCTACGTAAATTTAGACGACGACTTTCCGCGCTTTGAGATTACGCGAAAGATCGTAAAGGGCAGAAACATCAGATACTTCGGCCCCTATTTTCACGGCGCGAAGGAAATTTTACAGACGCTTTACATGCAGTTTCCGCTCGTGCAGAAGAAAAATTGCGTCAAGGGCAAAAAGGCCTGTTTGTTCCATCAGATCGGGCGTTGCGCCGCTCCGTGCGAGGATAAAATTTCAAAGCAGGATTACGCTCGTATCGTGCAGAGCGCGCTTGCGGCTCTGAAAAATCCGCAAAAGATGGTGCCGCAGCTTTTGGAGCGGATGGCGCGGCTTGCACAGAGCGAAAATTTCGAGGAAGCCGCGCAGATCCGCGATACGATCGAAATTTTGAAGCAGATGAACGTAAAGATTGAGGTCGATCTGGCAAAGCTCGATGATTTCGAGGTCTTTGCGATTGCCGCACGCGACGGGCTCGTCTGCGCCGTGCATTTTAGCATACGCGAGGGTAAAATTTCAGCCTCAAGCTCGCATATAATCAACTGCAAAGCCCCGAGCGCCGATGATATCGCAAACGCCTACAAGCAGATGATCTTAAGCGCTTTTCCTGCCGCGGCTCCCGTGGCGTGCGCTAAAATTTACGTCTGCGACGAGTTTGACGATGCGGATCTGGTATGCGAAATTTTATCCAAGCGGCATGAAAGAGCCTTTAAAATTTACGCGCCAAAAATCGGCGAGAAGCGTAAAATTTGCGAGATTGCATATCAAAACTGCGAGATCAATATCAAAAAGCATCTAAAAACGCACGATTACGCATTTTTGCAGGAGCTGAAGGATTATTTTAATCTTACGAATTTGCCCGTAAATATCGAAGTTTTCGACAATTCGCATATGTTCGGCGCCGCGCCCGTGGGAGCTATGATAAGCTTTCAAGACGGCGAGTTTAACAAGCAAAACTACCGCCACAAGCACCTTAGCTCAAATAACGACTACGATCAGATGCGCGAGTATCTAACTAGCCGCGCGCTTAAATTTGACGAGCTTGCAGCGCCCGATCTGTGGCTCATCGACGGCGGAACGGCTCTGCTAAACTTGGCGGAGGAAATAATCTGCAGCGTCGGAGCAAACGTCGATATAATCGCTATCTCTAAGGAAAAGATCGACGCTAAAGCCCACCGCGCAAAGGGAGCCGCGAAAGATAAAATTTGCACGAAAGGCGGGATTTTTTCGCTGCCGACGGATGATAAAAAATTGCAGTTTTTCCAGCGCCTGCGCGATGAAGCGCACCGCTTTGCGATCTCATTTCACCAAAAGAGCAAACGCAAACTCGATCTGCAAAGCTCAAAACTGCTAAGCTTTGGCGTTAGCAAGGGAAGTCTAAAGAAGCTTTTGGACTTTTACGGCGATTTTGAGAGCATTTATGCGGCGAGCTTCGAGGAGATCAGATCACTTACGAATATCCAAACCGCCGAAAAAATTTTAAACAATCATTAACGAAAACCTAACGCAAAAAGCTATATTTAAAGATTTGTTTAGTAAAATCACCCATTAACTTTGCAGGACGGCTAAATCGTCTCCGCCTAGCGTGACGGAAGCGACTTCGTTTCTCCGGTTGAATAAAATTTAACGTCGCGTAAGCTGCGCTTTGAAGGATTTTGTATGAATTTAAATACTACAAGTGCTTTGAGACTTGTTAGCGGTATCCCGTTACTTTTGATTTTCGCGTTTGCATCATATTTCTTGTTTATCTCTTTGCAGGATTACGCCAGAGTGGGAATTTTGCAGCAGCAAATTGCTAAAAATAGTAATCTCGCGGCGTTAGTAGAGCAGGTAGATAAAGAGCGCGGTATCACTTCGGCGTTTTTGGGTAGCGAGGGAAACCCCGGTATGGGAACCCTTCTATCGGGTCAACGCAAAAAAACCGACGATGCGCTTGCAAAGTACAAAGAAAGCAAAAATATCAGTGAAAATGTCGTAAAAAAGACTATTTTTGATATTTTCGCTTACGGCACCGGTAATGACGAGCTTTTGGCTGCCGAGACCGATATAGACGGTTTATTAGACAAACTTCCGCAGGTAAGAAGGGATGTCGATGCTCAAAGCAAAAGCTTCGGTGAGCTTTTCAGCTCATATTTTCAAAAATTCGACGATGACGTAAAAACAATCCAACGAGTGCTAAGAGAGGGTCTTGTAAGTTCAAATATCACCGTTTGGACGGTTTCATTGCTTAATACCTACGAGGCGATGGATGCCACTGCATCGGAGCGCGACTATATTATCGAATACATTATCGGCAGCAAGGCGATGAATCAGGCGCAGCTAAGGACTTGGGCTAGCTTCAACCTATCTAGTTCGCTTCCTAATTACTACTTCTTGCCGGAATCGGATGCTAGAGCTGCAATTTTAAAAATTCTAGACGGAGAGGAATTTCAAAACGCATTAAGAGAGACTGCTAAAATTTCGGCCACATTGCAGCAAGAGGCGGACGAGGGACACTATAGCGTGCCTTTTCAAGAGTGGTTTGCCTCTACTACACTTAAATATAAAAAACTAAGCGAAATTTCTGAAAAGATCAATGCTGAGCTTGCGATGCATGCCGATACTTATCTAGCGCAAAGACTAAGAAACCTATTTATCGCTCTTGGCATATGGGTTTTAGCGGCTATTTTGGTCGTTTTTGCCTTGGGTATTACAAGACGTTTAAGACAGAACGTTACCGACCTCGGCAACGTGCTTAGCCGAATCGGCGATTTGACGAATCAGCACGA
>CAUVFI010000027.1:0-9349 GCA_963551055.1 uncultured Campylobacter sp.
CGGCGATGATACTAATCTGCACGGCTTTGCGCTGCGAAGCCCAAGCGATAATCGAAAACTTTAAACTTACGCGTAGCGGCGATCTGTTCGCAGGCGAGCAGATGCTTTTATACATCTGCGGCGTGAGGTTTGGGGCTAAATTTAAAGCGAGCGCTGCAGGCGGCATAGAAATAGAATTTAAGAGCGAACCCGGCGCGGAATTTATTCGTAGCGCCGATGCAGACGCGAAATTCGCGCGCAAGCTCCGTAAGGATCGACGCGGCGCGGACGTGAAATTTGAGCACTGTTCGGATGCGGGCGCGCTCTGCGGCGGCGATGCAGAGGTCGGTTCTGCGCGAAATGCGGCTGAAAATTTTGAAATTTTAAATTTTGATTCCGCACGGAATTCAGAGCGCCTAGGTGAAATTTTACTTTCGCGGCGCGTGGACTTTGCGCTAAACATAGGCGTCTGCGGCTGCGCGGATAAAGGCGTGCGGATCGGCGAGGAATTTTACTTTGACGGCACGGCAGTGCAGGAATTTTGCGGCGAGGACAGATCGAAATTTTATCGCTCGCAGGTTGGGGAACACAGCGCGCAGGCTCAAAAATTTCAAAATTTCCGCTCGCAGACATTTTGCGGCGCGAGTTTGGACGGCAAGCTGCGAGCAAATTTGATCTGCGTAAGCGAGCCTAAAATTTTAAACGCAACGGAGCAGACCGATGAGGCAAATATCGCAGCGATCAAGGCATGCGGCGAGATAAACGCACAAGCCCCAACGCAAGGGACGAACGGCGCAGCAAATACAAAAAAATTCACGCCCGACGCGGTGCGGGCCGCAGTGCAAAACACTGCGAGCGCCGTAAAAGACGCTGCCCGCGAGCGTGCAAATCGCGATATCAGGCTTTACGATATGGAGAGCGTGCTTTTCGTGAGCGCTTGCGAGCGTGCGTGCGTGCCGTGGGCGATGATGAAGATCGTAAGCGATCATCTGCGCGGCGAGCGGCTTTGCAAAAGCTTCGTCTATGAGCTCGTAAAGGCGCGCCTGCCGCAAATCCGTGCCGCGATAAAGGGCAAAATTTAACTACTAGAGCGTATTCAAAAAACAGAGCCGAGAGATAAAATTTTGGCTTCATATGCCGAATACGACGCGAAATTTAAAGGTATTGCGGAGGCGTAGGAGAAACGATGAAAATAAAAGGCTCTTATCTGTATTTTGCCCTCTTGGCGTGCGCATGCATCGCGGTTTGCGCGTATGTCGCGGCGGATCTGTTTGCCGATCTGCCCTCGCTAGTCTTTTTAGTCCTTTTGCTCGCATTTGCCTGTATCGGGCTATGGCTAAAAGACGCTCTAATAGGCGCGCGCTACCTATTTTACTGCGTCTGCGTGCAACTACTCTTTGCAGCGGTCATTTTCGCCGCCCTTAAATTCCCCGCCATGGCGCAGTTTGTGCGCAGTGCGGAGATAGGCACCGGCGGCACGGGCATACCGCTAGGTATCGCTCTGCTCGTGCTGCCCGCGTTTTTCTGCGCCCTACCGTATTACTACCGAACGGGCGTCAAAAAAATCCCGCAAAAGCTCATACTCGGCGGAATTGTGATCCTAAACGTCGCTATTACGCTAGCTTACGCCTTCTATTTCGAGCGACTATTCTGCGGCGCGATCTGAAATTTCAACGATTTTCAGTGACGGCGCGCGAAATTTAAGTATAATTTGCAAAATTTAAACGAAGCGGAGCAAGATGACGGAGGCGAAAAAAGAGCCTGGCGCGCAGTTTGGCGTGAATCTGGGCGAGCGATCGAGCGCGTTTTTGGGCGCGCTATTTGAGAAATTTCACTTTTCATTTCAGCAAAAAAAGCAGCTTGCGGAGTTTGCGAGCGATTTTGAGGCGTGGGACGAGACGCCCGTTTATGAGCTGCTTGCGGACGGGCAGTGTGGGCTAAATTTTAATAAAGCTAAATTTAATAAAACAGGGAAAGTCCCAAACGGCGAGCAAATTTTTAATTTCGTGCGCGAGGCCTGGCTTGAGCTTAAGTCGCGCCCGCATTCGTACGCGAGCTTCAAAAGCGATTACGCGCCGAAAAAATTTGAAATTTCCTCCTTTCGCGCAGAGCGCATCGCTTTGGGCCGCTGTCCGGTGGCGAGCGAAAACACGCGCTGCTGCAATCTGCTGACGCTCGATGCGGTCAATTCGTGCGGCTTTGACTGCTCGTATTGCGCGATCGGCTCCTTTTACAAGCACGGGAAAATCGGCTTTGACGAGAATTTCGCGGCAAATTTAGCGCGCCTGCGGCTCGATCCCACGCGCAGCTACCACATCGGCACGGGTCAGAGTTCCGACTCGCTCATGTGGGGCGATCGCTTCGGCATTTTAAGCGCATTATGCGATTTTGCGGCGCGGCATCAAAACGTGATTTTGGAGCTTAAAAGCAAGTCGAACAATATTAAGTTTTTCCTGCAGCGCGAGATCCCGCGCAACCTCATCGTCACCTTTTCGCTAAATACCCCCGCGATCATAGCGAACGAGGAGCATCTAAGCGCGAGCCTGGATGCGCGGCTGGCGGCAGCCGAAGCGCTCGCGGCGCGCGGCATTTTGGTGGGCTTTCACCTCCACCCGATGGTTTGGTACGAGGGGTGGCGGAGTGATTACGGCGCGCTTTTTGAGCGGCTACTGCGCAGCTTTGATCCAAGCGGCGTCGCGATGATTTCGCTCGGCACGCTTACCTTCATCAAGCCCGTCGTCAAGAAGCTGCGCTCTCGCGGGCTGCGGAGCAAAATTCTGCAGATGCCCCTTGCGGACGCGAACGGCAAGCTGTCCTACCCGCTGCAGATCAAGCGCGAGCTTTTTAAATTTGCCGCGGACGCGCTCTCGCCGTGGCGCAAGCGAGTGTTTTTCTACCTCTGCATGGAGGATGCGAGCCTGTGGCGCGAGGTTTTGGGGCACGAGTACGAAAGCAACGACGTATTCGAGGAGGCGATGAAAGCGGCGTATTTCGCAAAGATATGGCGGCGCTAGACGCGCTGTTTGCCGCAGACGTCGCAGTCCGTATCGGCTCTCATGCGGTGCCGAGGATACAGCGCGAAATTTGCGGCGAGCGAGCGGTTAAAATTTAGCGCCGTATCCGGCTTTATAAAATTAAATTTTATAAATCGTGCGGGGCGGGTACAGCGAGCGGCGATGAAATTTTACAAAACGGCGGCGCAGCAAAATGTCCGCGGGCTAAATTTAAAATTTTACCCGGCGAGGTCGCGGCGCGGTTTAAATAATCCGCGTAAATTTAGCGGCGGATACAATGGGCAGAGAAAATTTAGCGCAGCGAAATTTACATGACGCGCGAAATTTAACGCGCCGAAGCCGCATAAAATTTAAAGGAGAAAAGATGAAAGCATTGATCACGGGCGCGAGCGGCGGTATCGGTAGCGCGGTTGCGGAGCTTTTGCGACAAAATGGCTATGAAATTTTAACGCTAGCCTCGCGCTTCGAGGATGCGGATGCGCTGGCGAAGGAGTGCCGCGCGCTGGCTGCGGCGTGTGAGATTGACGCGCTGATTTTATGCGCGGGTACGGCGAAATTTGCGCCGCTTGAAGCGATGAGCGAGAGTGAAATTTTAAAAATTTTAAACGTAAATCTTACCGCAAACATCATCATCGCGCGCGCGCTTTTGCCGAATTTAAAGCACAACCGCGCCCATATCATCGGCATTAGCTCGATCGAGGCGCTGCGAGCGAGCCGCTTTAGCGCGGTTTATAGCGCGAGTAAGGCGGGGTTGCGGGCGTTTCTGCTCTGCCTTTTCGAGGAAGCGCGCAAGCAGATCAGAGTAAGCTGCATCAACCCCGACATCACCAAAACGCCGTTTTACGAGGATTTGAGCTTTGAGCCTGCAGATGATGAGGCGAGCTTCGTGGATGCGTGGGAGATCGCAAATTTTGTGCTGCAAATTCTGCGCACGAAGTCTAACGTGAGCGAGTTTACGATCCGCCCGCAAATCGTAAATCTGCGGAAAAAATCAAAATTTAATCGCGAAGGGGGCGAACTTGAAAATCGGTAAAAGTCATGTTTTTGTGCTAGCTGTGACGCTTCTTATTATTTATGCCGCGTTTATAAGCGGTAGCGGCGGGTATTGTAGCGCGAGAGAATTTTTTTCAGGCAGGCATGATGAGGAAGATGACGCTTGCATCGCCAAGCTGATAAAGCGAGCGGACGCGGGTAATATATATGCGGCAAATCGGCTAAGATATCCGCACGAGGCGTATATGAAGCGTGTGTGCGAAAAGGGAGTGGAAAGCTTGGGTGAGCGCGAAAGATATTATTTTGAGCTCTACATCCAAAATCGCTGCGAAGCTTGGGGCTTTAAAACGCCCAAGTCACAAGGCGGCGAGGCAGGTACGACGAGCGGCGGTGGTAATTTAGTGCGAGGTGATATGAACGCGACGAACGGCGAGAGAAATTTAACGCGCGCCGAGGCAAACAACGGCAAATCTGACACTGCGGACAGCAAGGCGGACAAGACGAAGCGCAAAGGAAATTCTACGGAAGAACAAAATGCTGGGCGATAAGATTAGCCTTGAAGGCGATATCGTAAATTTTATGTCGTTGGTCAAATTTATGAAAAAAATGAGTTAAAATTTATTACTCAAGGAAAAACATGGTAAAAAAGAGATCTTTAAAAATAAAAGGAAGCATATCGATTGCCATAATCCTGCTTTGGGTTTATTTTTTGATTACGACGCTGGGCGGCGATAGATACTGCGGCATATGGGATTATATCGCAAATAGTGAAGAGGATGACGCCTGCATCGCCAAGCTGATAAAGCGCGCAGACGCGGGTAGTGAATTGGCGCTCAATCGGCTTAGATACCCTAGCAAGGCGTATATCAAGCGCGTATGCGAAAGAGGAGTGGAAAACTTAGGCGAGCGAGAGAGATATTATTTCGAGCGTTTAGGCGTAGATCGTTGCGAAGCTCCAAATTTTAGAGATAACGAAGCAAATACGACGAGCGGCGGCGGTAATTTAACGCGAGGCGATACGAACGCGACTGACGGCGGAGTAAATTTAACGCGCGCCGAGGCAAACAACGGCAAATCTGACACTGCGGGCATTGATGCGAGCTCGATAAAGCGCGAAGGAAATTCTACGGAAGAACAAAATGCTGGGCGATGAAAATTTAGAAAAATTTTTCTCAAAAATCGACGCGGCGGAGTTTGGGATTTCTGTAGGTTCAAAGCTTGCTTCAAAAAATCCCAAACTTGCAGGAAGCGCTAGAGGTGGGAGCGGCGACAAGCCCTTAAAATCACAAGGCGGCGCGGAATTTGGCGGCGAACAGCCATATTTTAGCGACGCGCAGCAAGCTGAAATTTTAAAATTTAATGCCGAGCCGCTGTTTAATGCCGAGCAAGCACACTTAAAATTTAACGTCCGCCCATCACAGTCGGAGCCGGGCGTCAGACAAGCGCTTGCGTTCGGTGATGAGCCGCCGCAGGCGCAGTTCGACGCCGAACGAGCGCAGGCAAAGATCGAAAATTTCATGCGCGATCTGCTGCAAAATCACATCCTTTGCGTAAGCGGCGCGGAATTCGCCTTCGCGGAGATCGAGGCGTATTTCACGGGCGCGGATCGCAACACCTACAAGCGCACGTCGCGGGCGGGCGAGATATTTTTTCACAATTTCGGCTTTGACATTTCGTTTCGCAGCGTCCCGCAAAGCGGCGGCGGGATTTTGGTGCGAAGTCTGCGCGTC
The DNA here is from genome assembly GCA_963551055.1 of uncultured Campylobacter sp. Lineage (GTDB taxonomy): Bacteria > Campylobacterota > Campylobacteria > Campylobacterales > Campylobacteraceae > Campylobacter_B. The sequence goes on from CAUVFI010000027.1 coordinate 5,717, forward strand.
CTAAGTGGCGCAGAACTTTTGGCGGGCGGATTACCTGATTTCGCGGGCCGCTTACCTGGCTCGGAGGGCGACTTGAGCGGCTCCGCGGGCAGCGGTTCGCTCGGCTCTGCCGTCGTCACGCTTGTAAAAAATGGCGATTTTATCGCGGGTCCGCGCAAATGCATGGGTAAAATTTTAAATCTGCAAACGCGAAATTTAAGCTTTTCGCTACGGCGTGCGCCGCAAATAGCGCATGCAGCAGACTTTAGCAACCGAATCCGACGAGGCGAGATCGTAAATGAAGCGAATTTCGGTACAAGCGCTAGCTGTGCGACGGCTACAGCGGCTGCGGCAAGGCTTGCGAATGAGCCGCGTAGGCTTACCAGCGAGGAGTTTGAAGCATATCTGAGCGCGGGCTGCGCTGCCGCGAAAACATATAAAAAATCGCTACAAAGATATGGCGGCTAAATTTTACTTAAACAGCGTGCGATGGGCGCATGGCGCGCGGCAGTACATCGAGCGACAGGTGCATGGCCGGTAGCGGTAGGTAAGTGGCAAGCGAGCGGCGAGCATATATCAAGTAGTGGACGCATATCAAGCGAGCGGCACATATCGGGCAATGGGTGCATAGAGAGCGCGGCAGGCATGCATCAAGTGTGCGGTAAAATTTACTGAGCTTTAAGTAGCGAGGGTATAAAATGGTGCGTCCATCAAATTTAAAGGCGGCAAATGGATCAAAGTAGGCTTGAGGAATTAAAAAGGCTGTTGAATGAGCGGCACGGTAATGCAAAGCGAAGCTGCGACAAGGAGTTTGACGGAGAAAATTTTGACGCTCAAAATTTCGAAGCCGAAAATTTTGATAATTCAAAATCCGATAGATTAAATTTAAATGCTTCAAATTTTCACGCCTCAGATTTAAACGATACAAATTCTAAATCTTTAAATTCCGATGCTTCAAATTTAGACGACGTAAATTCTAAAGTTTCGAATTCTAAATCCCCCAATTTCACTCTTAACGTTTTAAATTTAGAAAGTAAAATAGATCAAAATTCTATCGCCAAAGATAATGCAGAGCCGCAAAATTTTATCTCGAATGACGGCGGCGCCTTGCGACAAAATTCCAAAGCTAGAGATTACGACAAAGAACCGATAGTCATCAAAGATCATACTTATTATGACTATATGAAATACTCTATAGTTCCTACTATGGTAGGCTTGTTAATAGCGCTTGCATTTGCGACTATCGTAAATCCCATAAACATTGAAATGTTTCGCCTCGTTCCTTTGGTCTTGGTAATATTCGTAACAAATTTTATGAATAGAGACGGCGCATACTTTGTGTTTTATAACGATAAAATTTTATATTACAATAAAAATAAGGTTCGTAAAACGTTCGAGCTAAATAAGATCGGCGCTATGGTTTTGAGCTTTGATTGGAGATGGAGCTGGAAACAGAAAATACCGATTTTTATAAAAATCTTTCTTGTCATTTGGTTTTTGCTCGGTTGGCTTGCGACGGGAGAGCCGATCAACGGCGTGGCGATAATTTTTACTTTTTGCTTTTCCATTTTAACTACCAAAGCCTATATGCATCTACTTAACGGTAGCCTCGGCTTTTTCGGTCTTCACGATCAGCTTGTGCTTTATAAAGAAAACGCCGAGGTTGAGATACTAAATATTTTGATGGCAAATAAAGAGGAGTATGTGCAGCTGAGAGATTATTTTATGCAGACGATGCAAAAAGATATAAGCAATCTTCAATGCACTATGTCGATTTTTAACGAAAAGATAGAATTTAGGAAATTTAAATTCTAGCGATTAAAGGATCGCTATATATTTTTCCGAAGCGCCCTTCGGCTTGGGATCTACGGCGTAAAATTTTAACTTTTTAAAATATTAAATTTAATATAAATTTAATATTTTTTGTGATTAAATTTCGCAATCGTTTATCATAATATCCAAAGGATCAAAAATGAAGTTATCTTACGTTGTGGCGGGGGTTTTGCTATGCGGCGCCTTGAGCGCAGACGATGCTGCGAGCAAGGACGTAAATTTAGGCACGATAATCGTATCGTCGAATTTTAAAAAATCTATCTTGCAAGAGCCCACGAAGGTGGAGATCGCGGGTAAAGACACTATTTTAGAAAACGGCGACATCGCAAAATCGCTTTTGAACTTAAGCGGCTTTTCGATGGAGCGCAAGGGCGGAGGCGGCAGCGAGGTTTATTACCGCTCGCAGACGGCGTCCAGACTGCCCGTGCTCATCGACGGCAGCACGCTAAACGGCGGCTGCGGCATGCGTATGGATACGCCCATCACCTACATCTCGGCGCAAAACTACAACTCCGTGCGCATCGTCAAAGGTCCGCAGGACGTCAGATATGGAGCGCTCATCAGCGGCGGTATTTTCTTCGATCGAGATATTTTAAGACTAGATAAAACACAATTCGGCGGGAATTTTAGCGTGCTAGGCGGAAGCTTTAGACGCTTCGAAACCGTAGCCGATGCCGTCGTGGGCAATGAATGGGGCAGCTTGCAGATCTCGGGCGGACATTACGAGAGCGGCGACTATAAAAGCGGCGGCGGACAGAAAATGCATACGCACTATAAACGCAACAGCGTCTCGCTCGTAGGCACGATCACGCCTACCGATTCTACCGCCATTCAGCTTAGCACGGACCTGGGCGAGGGCGAAGCGGCGTATGCGGACAGGATGAGAGACGGCGTGCAGTTTGACCGTAAATCTTTCGGGCTCAAATTTGAACAAGACGTCGGCGAGCACAAGATCAGGCTAAGTTCGTACTATCATCAGATCGATCACATAATGGACAACTTCACCATGCGTCCGGTGGTGCCGGGCACGGGGCGCGGCAAGGGATATAGCATCAGCCACCCGATACGCGATATGTACGGCTTTAAGCTAGAAGGCGAGCTAAATTTCGACAATCTAACAAGCTATCTTGGCGCTGGGTACTCTGAGGATGTATTTAAGTGGAGAGGCGCTGGAACGGGCGGAGCCGGCGTATCTAAAGCCGAAATGGACGCCGCCGTATCAAAGCCGCACGTAAAAGAGCGCAAGGTAACGTATAAAACGATCTACACTCAAAACGAATACGTCCTAGAAAACGACTACGGGCTTTTTGGCGGACTTAGGCTGGACGCGGGCGAGAGAAGGCTGCTAAAAACGCATAAGAGCAGGAAAGAAAATTTATTTTCAGGATTTTTTAGATACGAAAAATATCTGCAAAATTTAACGCTTTATGCTGGGTTAGGGCACGCACAAAGACTACCTGATCACTGGGAAACGAACAAGGACGCGAACTTAGAGCTACGTAAAGAAAGAAATACTCAGCTGGATTTTGGCGCCGTACTAAAAGATCAAAATTACGAACTAAGCGCAAATTTCTTCGTCTCAAAGATGGATGATTATATCATGCTAAAATATAATCCTATGGGCATGTCTTCAAACGTATTTAATACCGATGCTTTACTATACGGCGGCGAGATCGAGGGCGATACGCTACTGGCCGATATATTTAGACTGGGGGCGGGTGTATCCTACGTCTACGGCAAGGTGACCAAAAACGCGGGCGGCCTAAAAGACGGCGACGCGCTGCCTAAGGTTTCGCCTCTAGCGTTTAAACTAAGCGCCGG
>CAUVFI010000028.1:0-9043 GCA_963551055.1 uncultured Campylobacter sp.
CCATCGTTGTGGCTCTCGCCTGCTTCTTCGCGTATATTTTTGTGCCTTGTAAGCTGTGCGTCACCGCATCTGCGTCAAGATCGCGCCGTGCCTTTAAAGCACACAAATCTATCCTGCATAAAATTTTTGCTTCTTCGCCGTGCTCGCCTCCTGCCGCACTCTGTCGTGCTTGTCTGTTGCGAGCCGTCGCTGCCTCGTATTTTGCGATCACACCTGTCACGCATACGCGCCATACCCGCTGCAAGTTTTAACGGACGCGCTTTGAAATTTCAGTCCAAAATCCCTATTTGGCGCTGCGCCCTAGCAGAAACAATCTCACTGCTTGTTCGGCGACGCGGGCTAAATTTTGTGTCGCGGTTTCTTTTTCTATCGCGCGCTCAAGGCTTATCGGTTCGTTTAGGATGCAAAAAAATGCGCCTATGCCTCGCTCATTACAGCCGCCGGCGCAGGGCGAGATACCGCCTGCCAGCGCGATTACGGGCACGCCGTAGGAAGCGGCAATCTTTGCGACACCGCAAGGGGTTTTGCCCATTGAGCTTTGAAAATCGAGCCTTCCTTCGCCGGTAATGACGAGCTCGGCGCCTTGCATATCGCGCTCTAGTCCGATCTCTTCGGTGATGATGTCGATGCCTGGCTTAAGCGTCGCGTTTAGAAAGCTCACGAAGCCAAAGCCTAGCCCGCCGGCAGCTCCTGCTCCGGGGCTATTCCAAAGCTCGCGTCCGAGGTGTTTGCTTACGACGCTTGCGAAATTGATAAGTCCCGCATCGAGCTGCTTTACCATCGCCGCATCCGCGCCCTTTTGCGGAGCGTAAATATATGCTGCGCCGTTTTCGCCAAAAAGCGGATTATCCACGTCGCAGGCGATGAGAAACTCGCATTCTTTAAGATGCGGCAGCACCGAAGTGCAATCTATCGTGGCGAGTTTAATCAGATCCTCGCCCGCTCCCGCAAGCTCTGCGCCATTTGCATCTTTAAATTTAAAACCAAGCGCGCGCAGCATACCCATACCCGCATCATTCGTAGCACTTCCGCCGATGCCTATGATAAACTTTCGCGCGCCGTGCGCAATCGCATGTGCTATCATCTCGCCAAAGCCATAAGTGCTCGTTTTTAGCGGATTGCGGCGCGATTTTTCGATGAGCGGCAGACCCGATGTGGACGCCATTTCTAAGATGCCTAGCTCGCCTTTTAAGGCGTAGCGCGCGGGCGTTTTTTCGCCTAACGGATTTGCTACGATGACGTCCATGAACTTAGCTTTTAGCGCGTCGGCAAGGGCTTCAACGCTTCCTTCGCCGCCATCTGCGATAGGTTTGACGAGCACCTCGCAGCCTAGCTTCTCGATGCCTGATTTTACGGCGTTGCCCGCCTCAAGCGAACTAAGTGAGCCCTTAAACGAATCGATCGCGACTAAAACTTTCATATTTTTCCTTTAGCTGGTATTTTAAAATTTTGGAATTTTACAGTGCGTAGACTAAATTTACGATGACAAGACTGAAGCAAGAGTATAATTTTAAAATCTCGTCGCCAAATTTGTGGGGCAAATTTTAAAATTTCATGTTGTGGAATTTTAAAATTCTGTAGCGATAGAATTTTAAAATTTTGCTCCTTGAGGCTTTGTGCGTAAATTTAAAACTCCGTTAAGCGAAATTTTAATGTCCTAGAGCATTTGCGCGGTACGGCTAGCTACGTAAATTTAAAGAATTTTTGTAGCTAGCCGCTGGTAGATGCCGCGTATTGCACTCCGCACTGATTTAGCGCGGTAGCGGCTAGAATAAGCTAACCTAGATCAAAAACAGCGACAAAACCCACACGCTGATCATACCCGTAATGCCCATAATTAGGGTTAGCATTGTTTGAGTGCGGTAGCCTTGCTGCGGGTTCATCTTGCTGAAATTCGTAACGACCCAGAAGTAGCTGTCATTAGCGTGCGAAACCGTCATAGCGCCCGCTGCGATCGCCATTACCACAAGCGCGCCGGACATTTCGGAGGTGAAGCCAAGTACCTGCATCAGTGAGCCGTCTGCGTTAAATGCGCCCATAATCGAAGCTGTAGTGATGATCGCAACGGTGGAGCTTCCTTGCGCGGTTTTTAAGACGGCTGAGATTAAGAACGGGAAGAAAATCCCCGCGGCTTTAATCGCGGTCGCATTGTCCTTGATGTAGGTCACAAAGCCGGCGTCGGTGATGACTTTGCCTAGCACTCCGCCCGCTGCGGTGATGAAGAGGATCGGGCCTACGATTTTTAAGGATTCGTTTGTGATCTCGCTAAATTCGCCTAGTTTGTCGGTTTGTGCGAGTAAAAATACCGCAAAAACTACTCCCAAGGCTAGCGCGATGATAGGATTTCCTAAAAATTGCGAAATTTCGCCCGCAAATCCGCCTACTTTTAGGATCTTGGCGACGGAACCCAGCGCCATAAATAGGATCGGTATCAAAATAGGGGCTAAGCTTAAAAATCCGCCAGGTAATTTGCCGTATTGTTTAAGCAGATCGTCGTAGCTTTTGGCGATGACTTCATTGGCTTCAGCCTCGCTTATATGCACGCTCTTGGCAACCCTTTTAGAAAAAAAGTATGTGGCGATCAGCACTGGCAAGGACACTACCGCGCCCATTGCGATTACGAGCAGCAGATTGCCGCCTAGACCTACGGCGCCTGCTGCGGCGATCGGTCCCGGAGTCGGCGGGATGAATACGTGTGAGGCATAAAGTCCGCCAGAGAGAGCTACTGCAAGAGCGACCGGATTTTCGCCGATTTTTTTGCTGATCGCTTCTCGGATCGGGTTTAAAACGACGAAGCCGCTGTCGCAAAATACGGGGATACCTACGATCCAGCCCATTATGAGCATCGCAAGCTCGGGGCGCTTTTGCCCGACTACGTTTACGACCATATCGGCGAGTTTGAGCGCCGCGCCGGTCTTTTCGAGCACGGTGCCGATGAGCGCGCCGAAGATTATGACGATACCGATACTCTTAAACGTGCCGCTGAATCCGTCGCCGATAATCGCGGGGATCTTGGCTAGCGGTATGCCCGCGACGATCGCGAGCGCCAGGGAGATAAGCATTAGCGCCAAAAATGGGTGAACGCCTGCTTTGGAGATCAAAAAAATCATCACGACGACCGCTATGGCGAAGCAGATGATTAACGCAACACCGCTCATAAAAGCTCCTTGAATGGATTTAATTTGCCCGCAAGCGGTTTAAGCTTAAGCTCCGTTTGCGCCTCAAATTTAATGCGGTAATTTTAGCGAAATTTTAATATAAAGCAAGAAAGACGGCGTTAAATTTATGGAAATTTATGATTTATGCAGTAATGAAGGAATAGCTAGCGGAATTTATCGGTTGGAATTTATCGGTGCCGTGCGGCGAGAGCGGTTAAAATTTTAAAATTTACGTCGTTTGCTTTGATATGCTGTTTGTTTTAATGCGCTACGCGGCGGGCGGCGGAAATTTTATCGCGGATCGGTCGTCGTGGCGTAGTAATGGTAGCGGTGCGCTTGCACTTTACGCGCAGCTTTGGCGGCTTGGGGGCGTGAGCGATGCGGACGGATTTGCGGCGTTTGCTACGGCGGAAGTAGTAATAGCGGTGAGGTAAAGCAATAATAGTAGCGATGGGGGCGGCGATAGCGGCGATAGCGGCGATGAAAGGCGATAGTACCGGCGACGGCGGCTATGAGGCAGCGGCGAAATTTTGATTTTAGCGTCGTCAGAGAAGCTGTTTTCACAAGATGGAATTTTAATCAAAGGCAGAAGCGGCGTCGGTAGAGCTTCGATCAAAACGGCGCGTAGAGGCTCGGATGAAAACCAGCGGTAATGCCCGATCTCTAGAATTTTAATCAAGAATACTCAGGATGCAAGAATTTATAGCGATAATCTTAGCTCGTCTGAGTTGAAATTTTGATTGAGTATATGGCGATATAATTTCATTCAAAGCTAGCAGTAGTGAAATTTTGCGGCTTCGAGAACGGTAGAAATTTTATTACTTGAAGGCAGTGGGGGGGGATTTACAGCTTTTTATATGATTTTTCGACGAGTCTGCCGTGATCTTTTCACGATTTTTTAAAATTTCAGATGGTATTTGCGCGGTCTATATATGACGAAATTTTACGGTTCGGTAAATTTATAGAGCCATTTAAATTTACAAAGTCGCTTAAATTTATAAACTAGCGTCTCTTTTTTGAGCGTTCTTTGCGCATGAATTTTGAATACAGCTCTATCTAATCCGCAAAATTTTAGTTTTTGAAATTTTATAGATTTTCGAGCTTGCGTTTTGGCTGAAATTTTGATCTACGACCTCGTCCGCCGCCGCTTTCGCCCAGGCTTCATCGAAATTTTGCCCGTTTAAATTTGCGCTGCTGGAGTAGAGCCAGTCAAATTGCCTCAAAAACTCCTCGTGAGCGCACCCTTTTACGACGCGCACGGCGGTGCCGTTCGGATACAAAAACGTCGTTTTCCTCGCGCGGCGCACTAAATTTTTAAATTTAGCGGGCACGCGAGCGAGGTTTTTTAGCTCGCTAAGCTTTGCCGTCGTTATGAGGCAGGGCTTGTCTACGGCTCGGCGTTTTAGCGCGTTTATCTCGCGAAAATCCTTGCTCAAAAATCCCGCCGTCGTATCGGTCTGCGCCAAATAGATCATCTCTCCTCCAAATTTACGCCTTTTTCCTGTCTTTAGCCAGCAAAAATATGCACGAGATAATGAGCGTAAAGCCCGCAAAATCAAGAAACACAAACTCCGTCCCCAGCCAAAAATAGGCAAACGCCGCGGCGCTCACCGGCTCGATGCACGCTATCATGCTCGCCCTGCTTGCGCCTATTATCTTTAGCCCCGTCATGTAAAAGCTAAACGCGCATATCGTGCCAAGGATCACCACCGCGGCAAGCGCCGCAAAGCCGTCCGCGTCGCTCACGCCCCCAAGCCGCCAAACCCGCGTATAAAGCGCAAGCGCGCCGCCGCCGATAACCATACCCCAGCCTAAATTTAACGCGACGGGGTATTTTTGATTTAGCTTCGTTGGTATGAGGCTGTAAACCACGACGCCAAGCGCGCTAATCAGGCACCAAACCAGCGCCTCCGCGCTGATAACGAGCGAGCCCAGATCGCCGTGGGTGGTGAGTAGCATGACGCCCAGCACCGCCAAGATAAGCGCGATGAGCTCAACCTTTTTGGGCGCGCGTCGCTGTAAAAAGCAAACGACGGCGAGGATGAGCGCAGGGGCGGAGTACTGGATCACGGTCGCGACGGCGGCGTTTGAGAGCTCGACACCGCAAAAGTACGAATACTGTGTCATCATAAGCCCAAAAAACGCGTAGATGAGCAGCTGCGGCAAAAGCACGCGATCTTTTAGCGGAGCGAGGGCTAGGCGCGGCGAGCGAGCGATGTAATACGCTACCATCGCAAGCCCGGCGAGGCCTAGGCGGTAGGGCACGAGCCAGTCGGCGCTGACGCCCTTTTGCGTGAACAGATACTGCCCGCAAACACTGCTAAATCCCCATAATACGCCGCCAAGAAGCGTGACGAAAACACCGAAAAATTCACTCTGAGATCTCATTTGCCGCCTTAAATTTAAAGCCAAAGTATATAATCTTATGCTTAAGCTGGGGTTAAATTTGGGGTTCGGCGAGATTCGAAGCAAGCGTAAATGGTGATTTAAATTTTAGACCAGCTAAGAATGAGATTTTAAATTTTAGTTCGAGCAAAGTGGAGTTATAGATATACAAACGCCTAAATTTAAGCTATTTTTGTAGTAAATTTGAACTATTGGCAAGAACAGCTTGTGCTTTTTAATATGCTGTTTCATAGCGGCCGAAGTTGTAAAATATGCCGTATAATAACAAAAAAATTTTGATGAAGGAGAGAAGATGGCATCGTACAACGATAAGCTAATAGATAGCTTGGCAACCAGAATTCAGTTATTCCTATTTTGGAAATCTTTTGAAAAGAAAACTATAGATGTGGAAGACATAAAAACGTATAAAGACTTTTACGGTAAATTTGAAATCACTAATAAATTAGCAAATTTATATGGTAACACCTACTATCAGACCAAACTTAAGGAAGGAAGACAAATATCATTTAACGGCAAAAATGCTTTTGTGGATGATATTTGTAAAAACATACCATCTAAAACCAGAATAAAAGAGCTATTAAGAAACGAGCTAAAACCGTTAAAAGATAAATATATAAAAAAATTTGAAAATATTTTTCCTATAAAAGAATTTAAAAATATGATAAAAGACAAAACGACTTGCTCATATTGCGGTATCAGTTTAGCTCAGATCGAAGAGCTTGGCAAAAGAGGCAAGCTAAATAACAAGAGAAGCGATACGCGCGGATATACGCTAGAGATAGATAGAATGCTACCAAATTTGGAGTATAGTAAAGATAATTGTTGCATGGCTTGTTACTGGTGTAATAACGCAAAAACTGATGAGTTTTCGCCAAAGGAATTTAAACCTATCGCAAGAGGCATTAATGAAATATGGACAAAAAGACTAGAGGCTATTTGGAAAGAAGGCTGTGGTTTTAAAAAAGAATGCACTTTTAATGAAAACGCAGAAATTTGGCAAGTTGACTTCAATGCAGAAATGAATTCTAAAACAAAATAGCAAACAAGGCGGTAACTCTACCGCCCCAATTTCTCTGCCGTTATACAGTGTAGCGCTCCGCCAAGCTCTATGATTTCGCTTAAATTTATCGTCTCTACTTTGCAACCGCCATAAATTTTCTTGATCTGCTCTATCGCGACATAGTCATCATCTGTCCCATATACTGGCACTATCAAAAGACTGTTTATTTTAATAAAATTTAGGTAAGCGCCCCAATCTCTTGTTTTACTAAAAAAGCCCTCGCCATACTTCATAAATTTGATATTCAAACCGTACTTTTTAAGAGACCTTATAAGCCTATCGTTAAAACTCTTGCTCTCGTTTGAAAAATCATTGACAAGCACGCTGTTTTCATTTATCCATCTCACCATGCCGTCGCTGTGCCCTAGCATATCATATGGCTGTCTTGGTATGATAATGAGCTCGTTTAAGGCGCATTTTTGCTTTATGGTCTCAATGATCTCCGCCTTTGTTTTTGACGGATTTTCTTTGAAAATTTTATCAGTCATAATGGCTTTGCCTCCAAGCCTTACGAAATTTCCGCCGTCTAAGACTAAATTTATATGTTCTTTTAGCGGCTGGACCTTTGTCCTTAGGTGGCTATATCTATCATCTTTTAGATAGTCTGGATCGTAGTCGTAAGAGATAAGCCGCCCGTCATCGAGCAAAAACGGCATAAAGTCCCTCATCCAAATGTCTTTAGTTTCTAAAATTTCGCATTTTATATCGTATTTATTAAGGATAGAGCGCAAGGCATCGGCGATTTTGGTGTGGTTTTTGATTAAAAGATCAGAAATGATGATGGTTGGTCGCATTCTAAATTTCTCCTGTATAGCCTAAAACTACCAATTTGTCACTGCCGCTAAATTTTTCTAATCGGATGTCTGATTATCGTTTTGCATTTTTGCGGCGCGGTTTTTCTGGAGTCGCTTAGATAGATTTCGTGATGCGCTCTTTGCTCGCCAAAGTCCTTTGCGTAGCCATTCGCGGCGATAAACTCGTCTATTTTGGCTACGCTTTGCGGCTCGTCATCAAAGCCGCCCACATGTAAAATTTGCGCGCAAAGCCATTCGTATATCCTCAAAAACTCTGCTGCGTCGCAGTCTGGCTTATTTTTCTGAGTTGCCTGCCGCTACAAATATTTCAAAATTCTGTCGAAGCGCGCGGCTAAAGCGTCTAAATTTAAAGCGTCGCTTTAAATTTAGACCAGCGCCAGCTTCAGCACCTCTTCGATCCGATCTACCGGCGTTATTTTCAGATCGTTTTTCACCTCGTCCGGGATCTCTGCTAGGTCGCGCTCATAGTTTTTGCGCGGGATCAGCACTTCGGCGATTTTGGCTTTGTGCGCAGCGATGAGCTTCTCCTTAAGCCCGCCGATCGGTAGCACCTTGCCGCTTAGCGTGATTTCGCCCGTCATCGCTAGATCTGCGCGCACCTTGCGCTCGCTTAAAATCGACGCGATCGCCGTGCTCATCGTGATGCCTGCGCTCGGTCCGTCCTTCGGCGTCGCGCCCTCGGGCACGTGGATGTGAAGGTCGAATTTATTATAAATCTGCTCCGAGCTTTCGGAGCTTTCCTCCGCGCCTAAATTTCGCGCTGCCACAGGGCTTTTAGACGCTGCGACGCCGTTTGCGCGCAATGCGGAGTTTTTACCGCCGCGCGGGGCTTTTGCCGCGCCCGCCTTCGCGTCTTGAGCCGCTTTGAGCTTACCCTCGTCGATCAGCACCTTTACGACGCTAAAGGCGATCTGCGCGGATTCTTTCATCACGTCGCCGAGCTGGCCCGTGATCGTCATCGCACCCTTGCCTTTGATCTTGACCGCTTCGATCTTGAGCACGTCGCCGCCTACCGCAGTCCACGCAAGCCCGTTTACGATGCCGATTTGATCGCACTTTTCGACCTCGTCGATCTCGAAAACCTTTTTATTTAGAAATTCGCTTAAATTTTTCGTCGTAACGACGATTTTTTTAAACTCTTTGTCTTTTAAAATTTTAACCGCGACCTTGCGGAAGATCGCTGCGATCTGGCGGCGCAGGTTTCGCACGCCGCTTTCGCGCGTGTACTCTTCGATGATCTCGGAAAGGGCGGCGGGGTTGATCGCTACGTCGGCTGATTTTAGGCCGTGGCGCTGCAGTTCTTGAGGGATCAGATAGTCCTTGGCGATCTGAAATTTCTCCTGCGGCGTGTATGAGCTAAGCTCGATAAACTCCATCCTATCACGTAGCGGCGCAGGTATGAGAGATACGTCGTTTGCCGTGGCGATAAAGATGATCTTGCTAAGATCGATGTTAAAATTTAGATAGTAATCCCTAAAGCTCGAGTTTTGCTCGGGGTCTAAAATTTCAAGCAGAACCGCCGTCGGATCGCCCTTGTATGAGCTTGAAATTTTATCGATCTCATCAAGCACGATGACGGGGTTCATCTGATTTGCCTCGATGAG
>CAUVFI010000029.1:0-8873 GCA_963551055.1 uncultured Campylobacter sp.
CCTGCCTTCGCGCACGGCGCCTACTAAAAACTCCTGCGTAGAGGGTATTTGTTCTACGAATTCTATCTGCAAAACCCGCTCCTTGCGTAAGACGAAGGGCTCGCCTTGAAATATTGCAAACGTTTAAATTTCATGCTGCAATAGAATTTTGCGACAAGATAAAATTTAGTATGATTAAATTTTACGCTCTTGCTAAATTTTTCGGCAACGCGGATTTTCCCAGCAGCATTTCGATAAAATTTTAAAGCTTTGTCTCGCAAAAATTCTGCGGCACGATCATAGAATTTTAAATGGTGCGTGTTTGGTGCGACGCCGCAAGATCCGTAACCGCGGCGGCGAAATTTTAAGCTCCTGTGAGCGTAAAATTTTAGAGCATAGAAGCGAGGTTTTAAAATTTTATAAAGCCTTGATTTTGGAGCTTCGCTTCGAAATTCCGCACGGCAAAATTTTACTTCACGACCGTACCTGGAGCAAAATTTCGCCGCGATCCCAAAAGTGCGACGCAAAACGCGAGAATTTAAAATCCCGCTTAGCATAGCAGATCACCGATCTTTAGCCGCTTGCCGTTTAGATAGGCGCTAGCGTCTACGGGCTTTTTACCGGGCTCTTGCACCTTCGTGATCTTAACCGCGCCCTCGCCGCAAGAAACACAAAAATTGGGCTTATCAACGTGCAGAATTTCGCCCGCGCGTTCAAATTTACGCTCGCAAGATTCGCGTAAAAGCTCTAGTTCTAAAATTTTTAACCCGCTAGCTATATAAATCCCCGGCCAGGGCGTTAGCGCGCGAAATTTATTATAAATTTGCTCCGCGCTCTGTTCAAAGCTAAAAAGCCCGTCAGATTTTGCGATTTTTTTGCAGTGTGTAGCCTGCGCGTCGTCTTGTTTGAGCGGCGTTAAATTTGCAAAATTTCGCAACACTCGCACGATCAGCTCGCCCGCTAGATCACCCAGTTCGTCAAACAGTTGCGCCGCCGTTTTATCCTCGCAAGGCGTGTAGGCAAAATCAAGCATATCTCCCGTATCAAGCCCCGCATCCATCAGCATCGCCGTTACGCCCGTCTGCTTCTCGCCCGCTAGTAGCGCGCTTTGAATGGGGCTTGCGCCGCGGTATTTAGGCAGGATCGAGGCGTGCAGGTTTATGCAAGGTGCGATATCAAGCACGCTTTGCGGCAAAATTTTACCGTATGCGGCAACCACGATAAAATCAGGCTTTAGCTCTTTTATCTGCGCTGCGACCGCCTCGTCTTTGAGCGTCGCAGGCTGAAAGATCGGCTCGGCGGGCAGATACTGCTGCGCGTAAACTTTAACCTCGCTAGGCGTTAAAATTTGCTTCCTGCCGACGGGCTTATCGGGCTGCGTAAAGACGGCCGCGATCTGAAATTTCGCCTCCGCAAGCGCGCGCAAAATTTTAGCCGCATACTCGGGCGTTCCCATAAAAACTATATTCATTATTTTCCTTTAAATTTAGCCACATCACGGCGCTAGCGATCGCGCGGGCGCTAATCGTGCTCGCAACAAATTTTACGCAGATCACGGGGCAAACACGGGTCCACACTCGCGCGCCTTATTTGACGGCGGATTGATTTTTATCCTCGGATCCGTCTGGCCAAGGCCAAAAAGCGCACGGATCTTCGGACCAATAAATCTTTGCAGACGGTTTCGCCCCCAGCTCATCTAGGCTAATCTTGCCGTCACGATTAGCATCGAGCCTCTTAAATTCCGAGCCTGAGCGCAGATTTAGCTCTGCTCTCAGCCCAGACGGCACCTCGCTCGTCGTCCACTCCTGCAAGCTCAGCGCGCCGTCGCGATCTTTATCGTTAAAGTCCATAAAATAAGGCACCGGATCGGCAGGATCGCAACCGTATGCGCCGAAGCATAAAAATACTAGAATAAAAATTTTATTCATTTCGCCTTCTTAAATTTTATCTTTTTACGACGTTTGCGAGCGGTAAACATAAAATTTACCCACATATTCGGACGCGCTTAAGACCTGCGTTCGCAAAAGCCCTCTGCGGCGCGGCTTTAGCACAACCTACAGCTCCTTTTTAAGCAGCTCAAGCAGGCTAAATTTTAGCTCGTTTATATTTTGTCCCGTCGCCGAGGAGATCGGCATTATGAAAAACGGTTTAGCGGCGTCAAACTCATAAATATCTTGTTTAAATTTCATCTCGTCAGCCATGCCCGCAAGCCCCAAATGCGACAAAAAACCGTCAAATTTTTCCTGCAAATTTTCAGCCGCGTCCGCACGAGTTAGAGCGATCGCGTAATCTCTTTTTGCAAGCTCTCCGGAAAATTTCGCCGTCTCCGCCCGTAGCGCGTCAAACTGCTCCTCAAGGCTGCGGTAGTTCGCAAGATCGAGCATAAAAAGTAAAATTTTCGTGCGCTCGACGTGTTTTAAAAACTGCACGCCAAGCCCGCGCCCTTCGCTAGCCCCCTCGATAATGCCCGGGATATCGGCCATTACAAAGCCGCTGTATTCGTCTACCTCGACGAGTCCGAGCTTTGGCGTGAGCGTAGTAAACTCGTAGTTTGCGATCTGGGGTTTAGCATTTGAAACGGTCGAGATTAGCGTGCTTTTGCCCACGTTTGGAAAGCCCACAAGCCCCACGTCGGCGATGAGTTTTAGCTCCAAGCGCACCTCGCGCGTCTGTCCCTCTAGGCCTTTTTGCGCGTATTCAGGGGCTTGGTTGATCGAGCTTTTAAAGTGCACATTGCCAAGCCCGCCCTTGCCACCTTTTAAAAACAGCCTCGTCTCGCCGTCATTTAGCATATCAAGCACCAGCTCGTCGCTATCTTCGTCGTAAACGCTGGTGCCGGGAGGGACGACGAGATAGAGATCCTCGCCGCTTTTGCCCGTCTTTTTGCGACCCTCGCCGGGCGCGCCGTTTTGTGCTTTAAACTCACGTTTTCCCTTGTAGGATGAGAGGGTGTGGGAGTTTTTATCGACTCTGAAATACACATCGCCACCGTCGCCGCCGTCGCCGCCGTCGGGACCGCCTAGGATGACGAATTTTTCGCGGCGGAAGCTGACGCAACCTGCGCCGCCGTCACCTGATTTGACGCTAAATTTTACGCTGTCTATGAACATTTTTTACCTTAGTTTTTAGGGGCGATTATATCCAAAATTACTAAAACTACAGCAAGATCGCTTTTAAAGCCGTAGTTTAATCTTAAAAATTTAAGTATTTCTTTCATAAAGATCTTTTCAAGACGAAAGGGCCTTGATCAACAGGACTTACCTTACGTCCATTCCTTTGTAAAAATTTACTATTTTAGCGTTGCTAGTATAGCCATCGTTGCCGCACTTTTCTTTAAATGCTTGAATGATATCTACAAGATTACAAAATTTTATCTACTTAACAATCTAGCAAAACAAAATTTAGATATGCGTCTTTTACCGACCGTTTAGTCTTTTGTTCCTCAAAACCTAAAGTTATTTTGTCTAGCTTTTTCAACTTTACGATAAGCGGCGTAAAATCACGATCATTCAAAACCATACCTATCGCATCTGCTTTAGCAAATGTCATAATATCCTAGAGCGCATATAGGCAAAGCGATATATCGAGCAAGAAACATGACTTATATTTTAAAAGTCAAAATATAAGTCATTTTCATATTTGCTCCTTAAATTTGTCTCCTCCCGAAGGAGGAGAATATTTATTTTTTTGGCGGATTATTTCCGCGACCTTTACCGCTAGGTTTACCGGTAGTGCTTGGACCATTCGGCGGTCTAACTTCTGATTTTGCCATCTTTTCTCCTTTATAAGTCAAATCTGGCTTTTGATGCAAATTTGGCGACCTAAAATTTAACCGGTCGCAACTGTAAAATCACTCATTCTCGTCGTCGACACCCAAATAATCGTCGTTATTCGGGTTATGTGCATCTGCCCAATCGTCCATATCGGCATCATTGTTTGGATTATTTATATCCGACCACAAATCAAGCTCATCTTGGCTCATATCTGACGTATTCATTTTAATCACCTCCTTTCTGCAAAATTTGATATAATTAGTGTAATTTTACGATAAGGTTTGGCGACAAATGGCGACAGAAAATTATGAGAGAGAATGTAAAGAGCTTACGGAAAATATTCAAAACGGTGCAAGCCAAATAAGGGTTGGACTTATAGATTTCTTAATAGAGTTTGTAGAATTCGACGAAAATTCAGATGACGAAAGCTATTTAAAAAGACGAGCGAAATCATACGAAAAGCTCATGCAAAGAGTTAAAAACAAAAATTTAAGTTCCCAAAAAATGGCGGATAAATTAAAAGCGATTTACAAATTCTTGCTTGATCATGATGAATATAAAGAGCTTAAACACTATAAGCCGCTTATGGACGATAGCTTCGAGAGAAAAATTTTAGGCGATGAAATTTGCAAAAACATACAAGAGAACTCAAAAATAGTTTTTGGTGATACAAACGAGCTAAGCGATGCATAGCCTATTGAATATGGATATAGCGTGATGGGAAATCGGTTACCGCTTCTAGCGACCCAACAGTCCGCGAGAACATTCGCCAATCTTTTTATCGTCCTTTAAACACTTTTTTAATTGCCTAACACAATAGTCTTTTTTATACTTATCGCCCTGTTCACCTACGCACTCAGAGATAAAAGCGTATTCTTGATCTATCGAATAACGTTCCAAAAACATATCGTATCCGCCATAAGCTATCGCTCCTGCTACGACAGCACCGAACCAAAATCCACCACCTGATTTGATGGATGCTTGGTTCTTTTTCGCGGCTTCACCTATCAAGCTTTTAAATTTATCGCTACTTTGTATATCTTTCACGATTTTTTCCGCGTCGCTCGGACTAATTTTATTACCGTCTATCTCGATTTTTAATGACTTAATACTTTCGTCGATAAGGGCGTTTATGCCTCTTAATAGGTCTTTGTCTATTATGTTGTTTACGAGATATTTTAAAATTTCGCTTTTGTCTATTTTTATCATAGCCAATCCCTTTAGAATTTAAATAATTCCCCATGCGCCATTATTTACACAAATAATATTCGGTAAAATTTCAAAATTAGAGCTAAACTTTAAAGTCTGAGGAACGGCGCGCCTATCATTTCTAACTCGTGATTTTTTGATAAATTTTAAATCTCGTCGTAGCGAGTTTTATAACGAAATTTTCGCGTGAGAAAAACCTTTCGATTTCACAGCGATTTTTCGAATTTTTATTTATAAAGAGGGGCTTGCGCCCCCGAAGATTTAGCGGTAATTACGCGGCTGGGTAAACCGATACTTTTTTGCGGTTTTTATCTTTTCGCTCAAATTTTACGACGCCGTCGATCAACGCGAAAATCGTGTGATCGCTACCCATGCCTACGTTGCTGCCCGGGTGCGTCGCAGTGCCGCGCTGGCGGATGATGATGTTGCCCGCGCGAACGAACTCGCCGCCGAATTTTTTGACGCCCAAGCGACGTCCGATACTATCTCTATTATTTTGTGTTGAGCCCTGACCTTTTTTGTGTGCCATTTCCTATCCTTTATGCGTTAATCGAAACGACTTTGACGCGGGTGTATTGGCGTCTGAAGCCGCGTTTTACTTTTGAATCTTTGCGTCTGCGTTTTTTGAAGATAACGACTTTTTTATCCTTGCCTTCGCAAACGACCTCCAAAACCACCTTGGCACCCTTTACAAACGGTGCTCCTACCTTTAACTCGCCGTCGTTTAGCGCTAAAACTTCGCTAAGCTCGAGCTTTGCTTTCGGCTCTGCATTAAAATGGTCTAAATTTAGGTAGTTACCCTCTTCGACCTTATACTGCTTGCCGCCGTGTTTGATGATAGCATACATCAAAAATCCTTTAAAATTTGGTAGCCAAAAAGGCATTTGCCGTGCAAAATTTAAAAGCCCGTTTGGTATGAAACTTTGAATATTATCCGAAATTTTATAAATTCCTACTGAAACGCCTCGCAAAATTCCTACGAAATTTCAAATTTCAAGGGCTCGGATTTATTTTAAACTAAAGATAAATGTGCTACTATCGCAACGAAATTTTTGAAGGAGAATTTTATGAGAAATTTAATAGCTGCGCTCATAGCAGCGGTATTTTTTATCGGTTGTTCCAACTGGAATATATCCAACGAACCAAGCGGAGTACGCAATCAAACAAAATCCCAAAGCAGCAAAACAAATATCGGCGGCGTAAATGATAAAGTCCAAGAGGTCTCCACCGCAGGCACCACTGATATAGTCGAAACGACCTTGCCCGATAGCACAGGTATGACTAATGCGCCGAAAGACCGCAGCGATGCATTTCATATCAATCAAGTAATTTCTGCATGGAATAAACAGCCAGACTCCATCAAGACAACCGAAGACAATGGCAATATCTACACCTGGAAAAACTATAAGCCGGGCTGCGACGTATCACTTACCAGCGACTCGGAAGGCTACGTATCAAAATCCGCTATCAAATCAGCACTGTCTCAGTGCCTATAACTAACTTATCCGCGACGCCGAAATTTTAAAATTTCTTAAAATTTCGGCTTACGAGCGGGTACTGCTTCACCAAATCTAATCTTAAAATCCTACGGTTCGCTCTTAAAAATTTACTATTCGTATTGTATAATCGAGAACTTTTAATCACTGGAGCAAAATATGAAGAAAATTTTATTTGTAGGTGCGCTTTTAGCGGTATTAGGTAGCTATGCGGCGGCGGGCGAACACATCAAGGTCTATCACGGCGAGAGCTGCGGCTGTTGTCACAACTGGGCAAAATATATGGAGCAAAATGGCTTTGAAGTCGAGATGATTTCGCTGGCTGACGAGCCGCTTATCCAGAAGAAGAATGAGCTCAAACTTCCGCTGGAGCTCGCTAGCTGCCACACCGCGATCGTAGACGGATATGTAGTCGAAGGACATATGCCAGCAGGTGAGATCCGCATGCTACTAAAAAATAAGCCTAAAGACGTTATCGGCATAGCAGTACCTGGCATGCCGCTAGAAGCGCCAGGTATGGAGCAAGGCTCACAGCCCGAGGTCTATGACGTGGTAGCGTTTAAAAAGGATGGCTCGTATCAAAGCATCGCCACTTACAAAGGCAAAGAAAAAATCAAATAATCCGCCGCTTTAAAGCGGCAACTTACTTATTAGCTCGATAAAATTTTGCCTATTTATGGCTCGATGCAATTTGCCTTAGCCGGCGAATGCTGCCACGATCTGCAAAAATGACGCGCAAATTAATTTCAAATGCTAGCTATGATAAAGGGGATTAAAAAATTTAAGTGGATGGGCTAATAGGGGTCGAACCTATATTCACAAATCCAGAGTTTGTTGTCCTGCCATTAGACGATAGCCCATTGCGGAAGCGGTATTTTATAGAATTTTGCTTTAAAAAAGCATAAGAGCGGGCGGAATTTTAAAATTTTGCAAAATTTTAGATTAAATTTAAAGCCCTGCTGCGCCGAAATGATAAAATTCAAACGCAAAAGCTAACGCTGCTTTCATAGGCTTCGATAAAAGAATATGGCTACTCGCCGCGGAGCTAAATTTTAAAATTTGGCTAGTTTATCCTATATTTACGCCTTTGCGAGCTATTTGTCGCAGGATGAAATTTTGACAAATAAGCCTACCACAAAACATATACTATTTAATACTTGCCAAGTGAACGAAGCTTTAAAATAAGTGTCAAATA
Source organism: uncultured Campylobacter sp. (assembly GCA_963551055.1). Lineage (GTDB taxonomy): Bacteria > Campylobacterota > Campylobacteria > Campylobacterales > Campylobacteraceae > Campylobacter_B. Next base: position 7,653 of record CAUVFI010000029.1, read on the forward strand.
GACTTGCGGCAAGATCGCACAAAAAGCCTGTCAAATACTTGCCTCAAGCGGAGCGTAGAATTTATCGCTACTAAATGGGGTCTAAACTAAAATCAGAATTAAAATTTAGGTGCGAGACGCTTGCATTAAATTTCTTGCAAAATTTGTTCGCAAACTCAAAAGACATTGCGAAATTGCATAAAATTTGACTGCGGTGAAATTTTCTCATACATTGTGTTAATACAAACCGAAAATGAATAGAACACAATTACTCGAGGTAGCAAAATTTTCCCATATGTCGTTAATACCGAACATTGACAAATCAGATCAAGTACTATGGACAAAGTGAAATATTCCCATACATTGTTAGTTCGGCACAGGCTATTGCTAGACCAGAGTAGAAATATGCGAAATTTAACTCCGCCTATCGTTTGAACACTTAGAAAGCGTCTTGCTCTCCAGCTAAATAGCGTGGACATTTATATCGCGTGCTGTTTAAAACGCAAAAATTAATTGGAAATTTTAAATTTCGGGCATGGGTTTGCTTATAAGTATTTGCAAAAATAGTGCATAGAAGCTAGAAAAATTTCGCTCCGTCGCGCCTAAAATTTTGATGAAATTTCGCGTATCAGCCTAACCGCTTCCCTTGCGTCCGTGCATACGAACTCGAAGTGCGCCCGTAGCTCCGAGGCACTGCCGTAACCGCAGCTTACGCCCACGCTTCGCACTCCCGCTGCGCGCGCCGCCTCTGCATCGAGCCGCGTATCACCTATCATAAAGATGTTTCCAAAATACGGATTTTCGCTGCAAACTTCGGCGTCGCAATGGGCGAAATTTTGCACGGAACCGTCCTGCATTTCGCTACAGCACGCTTCGCTGTCTGGACCCTCGACGCCTCTCTCATCGCCGCTTACATCGCTAGAATTTATAAACGAAATTCCAAAGGAATTCTTGCTCGAAAGACCGCTTAAATTTTGCTCGCAAACTTCGCTCGGATCAAGGTCGGAGGTCGGGGAGCCTAGCAAATCGGATACTAAGATTTCACCTGAAATTACATCTTTGCTACTGGCAACGCTTATTTTTTCATTCGCATTGTGAGTTTTGCCACAGCTCCCATTTTGACTTTCGCCAGCAACCGCAGCGCAATTTTCGCTAGCCGCCCCACGCCGATTTCCGTCCATAGCGATGCCGCAAATTCCTAAATTTTCGAGCGCCTTTAAGATCGGTTCGGCGCTTGGTTTG
>CAUVFI010000030.1:0-8849 GCA_963551055.1 uncultured Campylobacter sp.
CTGCGCACGCAAAGCGACCGCAATATCCGCGGCGGAGGCGGCGTGATCGGATACTGGAGCGATATGAGCGGCAGCGAAAAGCGCAGAAAAGAATTTAGCATCTACACCCTCGTCTCGCTCTTTCCGCTGGCGAGCTTCCTGTTTGCGCTAAGCCTCGGTATCGTGACCTATCGCTACGAAAAGGGCTTCGTTTACGCGGGGATCTTCGGCGTGCTTTTTAGCTACTTCGCGATGATTATGCTGCTCTCCAAATACCCAAGTATTGCGCTTCCCGTGACATTCGGCGTTACGCTTATCGCATCGCTGCTTTACTACAGGATCAAAATTGCCCCGAGGTACTGAAAAAGGCTCCGAGCTTTGCCGCGGCGAAATTTTAAACGAAAGCTCGTCTGCTCAAAATTTAGCGGATAAAATTTCGGCGAGCGAGCCTAGCGCGTCTAAAATTTTGCGTGGCGTAAATTTAAAACGCGAAGCGCAAAACGGCGAGCAAGCTTTGATCTTAAACGACGGGTTTTCAAATTTTAAAAATTCCGCTCTCGCGAATACTGAGAGCGATACGGCTACCTATACTGCGCCCGATTGCGGTTTGAAGCAAGAAAGCGCCAGGCGGAATTTGGACGCCGTTTCCGCTAAAAAGACTACGCGCGCGGCAAATTTAAATTCCGCCCGCAAAAATTCTGCCGATGACGCCGCTTCCGATATCTGCGCGATAAGCGCAGAGGAAATTTACACGACCGTGCACGCAGACGACCGTACCGCAAACTCTCTCAAAGCAGATACCGCCTGCAAAGCGGGCATTTCCGCAAACACCCTCGCAAGCGCGTCCGAACTCAAAAATATTATCAAAAGCGCGCCCACAAGCGACTTTGCAGCGAGCGAGCTTGCGCACATCGACGAAATAAGCACTCTGCCAAATACTACTGCAGATGCGTGCGCATATGCCGCGAGCGCAAACCCAGAACGCGTAAAACTCAAGCTCGTCTATTCCTACGACGGCTCGAAATTTAGCGGCTCGCAGTCTCAGCCTCACGGGCGCGGCGTCGAGGACGTGCTGCGCGCGGCTTTGGGGCGAGTGGGGATCTTTGCGCCGCTAATCAGCAGCTCGCGCACCGATAAAGGGGTGCACGCGCTGCGCCAGGTAAGCTGCGTCGAATGCGCCGTGCACTGGGAACTGCCGCGCCTAAGAGAGCTTATCAACCGCCACTGCGCGCCCTATATTTTTGTACGCCACATCAGCCCGGTGCCGCGCGACTTTCATCCGCGTTACGACGCCGCGGCACGTTGTTATCGCTACGTTTTAAACCACGGACGCCCCAGCCCCTTTCTTAGCGATTTTTGCGTGTTTTATCCGCGCGTAGATCTTGCCGCGCTCAATGCTGTGCTTGCAAATTTCGTCGGCGAGCACGATTTTAGCGAGTTTATGAAAAGCGGCAGCGACATAAAAAGCCCCGTGCGCGAGCTCTACGTCGCGCGCGCCTACTCTTTTAGAAATTTAACCTTGATAAATTTTAAAGCCAACGGATTTTTGCGAGCGCAGGTGCGGCTGATGGTCGCAAACGCCCTAAAATCCGTGCAGAGCGGGCGCAAGATCAGCTTCTCGCGAGCGCTTAGCAGAATCCCCTTTCCGCCAAACGGGCTGTATCTTAGCAGCGTGAGTTATTAAGACTTGAAATTTATAGCGTTAAATTTTATTTCCAGACGTTTGGATTTCAAGCTTAGAATTTTATTGCGGTAAAATTCCGCATATCAGAGCAGATCGCCGCCCTATTCTCATATTAGATCACCTGCACCGCGATGTGTAAAATCGTAAATTTGCGCAAAATTCGATCTGTTTTTATTAGAATTTTATAGAAATTTAGCAATACTTTCAAACTTTTAACTCAAAAAGGAGCAAAGATGAAAAAATTTTCTGTTGCTTTGGCCGGTTTGGCCTTACTAGCTAGCGTTTCAGGCGCTAAGGAGTTCATCAATATCGGCACCGGCGGTATGACCGGCACCTATTATCCGGTAGGCGGCGCGATTTGCCGCTTGGTAAATATGGATAAAAATATGAAATGCTCCGTGCAATCAACGGGCGGCTCGACATATAACGTCAATAACGTGCTTAAAAAAGAGCTAAATTTCGGCTTCGTTCAAAGCGATGTCGTCTATGATAAATACAACGGTACGGGCAAATTTCAAGGCGCGGCGGATAAAAATTTACGCTCCGTAATTTCGATCTATCCGGAGCTTTTGGCTTTCGTCGTTTCTAAAGAGAGCGGTATCAAAGCCTACGGCGACGCTGCGGGCAAAAAGATCAATATCGGAAATCCCGGCAGCGGCAACGAGCTAACCAGCACGATAGTTTTTGAAAACTACGACTTCGATCTTAAAAAGCTCGCCCAACACGGCGTCTTAACCGCGCAAGAATGCCCTATGGCGCTAAAAGATAAGAAGATCGACGGATACTTCTACGTCGTAGGACATCCGACCGCAAATATCACCGATGCGGCGACTTCGCTTCCTATCGACTTAGTCGGCATCGACGATGAGCATATCAAAAAAATTCTAGAAAAATATCCATATTTTGCCAAAGGCGTGATCCCTGCGAAAATGTATGACGGCGTAGATCACGATACGCAGACTATCGGCGTAAAGGCCGTGCTCGTAACCGACGCTAGCCAAAGCGACGAGGCGGTTAGGGCGGTAGTTAAGGCAATACTTGATAATTTCGACGAGTATAAAAAGCTACACCCTGCGCTAAATTTGGTAAGCAAAGAATCTCTTTTAGAGGGGCTTAGTGCGCCGCTTCATCCTGCGGCAGAGGCGGTGTATAAAGAAGCCGGGTTGTTGAAATAGGCTAGTTGATGGAGAAATCTACACAAAAAGACGAGCAGGTTTTAGAGGTAAAGAGTAGAGAATTTACCTCTAAAAAGCTCTTCTGGCTCGTGACGCTGGTCTGCTTCGCGTGGTCGGTCTTTCAGCTTTATATCGCGTATTTTACGCTAAATACGAATATCGCGCGCTCGATCCACTTGGCGTTCGCTGTTTTTATAATTTTTTCGCTTTTTCCATTTCGCCCGCGCTCTAAGGCGCATTTTTATATCCCGTTTTACGATTATATTTTATTAATCGTCGGAGTCGCCGCAATTTTGTATCCTGCGATAGAATTTAACGGGCTAGCGCAGCGCCCGGGAAATTATCTAACCAGAGATATCGTAGCAGCCTTTATCGGAATTTTCATACTCTTTGAAGCAGGTCGTCGTATGATGGGACCAGCGCTTGGCATTATCGCTTTTACCTTTCTTCTGTATTGTTACTTCGGCCCCTATATGCCAGATATCATCGCGCATCGCGGCGCAAGCTTTGAACTACTTGCAGGGCACATGTTTTTAACGACGGAGGGCGTATTCGGCGTGCCGGTAGGGGTCAGCACCAGCTTCATCTATCTGTTTGTGCTATTCGGCGCGCTTTTGGAGCGAGCCGGAGCGGGGCAGTATTTTATAAACGTAGCGTTTGCGATTTTAGGTCGCTTCCGCGGAGGACCCGCCAAGGCTAGCGTAATCGCCAGCGGACTAACCGGCATGGTAAGCGGCAGTTCGACCGCAAACGTCGTGACGGTGGGCACCTTTACGATCCCGCTAATGAAAAAAGCGGGGCTTACCGCCACTAAAGCGGGCGCTATCGAGGTCGCCGCAGGCGTAAACGGGCAGCTTATGCCGCCTATCATGGGCGCTGCGGCGTTTATCATCGCGGAATTTTTAGGCATGAGCTACACCAATGTAATGATCGCGGCGGTGATCCCCGCCTTTGTCTGCTACGCGGGGTTATTTTTTATCGTGCATCTGGAAAGCTGCAAGTTGGGACTTCACGGCAGCCGCGATTACGCCAAGGTTTCAAAGCTAAAAATTATATTTAGCGGAATTCATTACATAATACCGATTTTGGTGCTTCTTTTCACTCTATTGATTCTAAAAGAAAGCGCGATCTCTGCGGCGTTTAACTCGATCTGCGTACTATTTTTAATAATGATCATACAAGAGCCCGCTAAAAAAACGATATTTGGCGAAAAGGTTGGCAAGTCCGATTTTATCGTCGGCTTTGTCGATATTTTTTGGGCTATGGTGGGTGCTGCCAAAAATATGGTCACGGTAGCCGTTGCCACCGCGCTAGCGGGCATCATCATCGGCTCGATCTCGCTTACCGGGCTGGGACAGGTTCTTTCAGAGCTCGTGGAGGCGGTCGCGGGAAATAGCATAGTACTGATACTTCTGATGACTGCGATAATGAGCCTGATTTTGGGCATGGGACTTCCTACAACGGCGAATTATATCGTCGTTTCGAGCCTTATTGCTCCGGTGATTTTAATACTGGCCGGCAAAAACGGCTTTTTGATCCCTGCGATCGCGGTGCATCTTTTTGTCTTTTATTTTGGAATTTTAGCCGATGATACCCCTCCGGTGGGCATCGCCGCATACGCCGCCGCGGGCATCGCAAAGGCAAATCCCGTAACTGTGGGACTTCAGGGCTTCGTGTATGATCTGCGTACCGCGGTGCTTCCGTTTGCGTTTTTCTTCAACAATAAGCTGCTTTTGATCCAAAGCATCGGCGATCCGATGGATTCAAAGAGCATCGTTTGGATCAGCGATCCATTGCAAATCGTGCTGATTTTTGCCACGGCGATCGTGGGTATGTTTGCTTTCAGCTCCTCGCTGCAGGGCTGGTTCGTAACCAAGTGTAACCCGGTAGAGCGCCTGCTATTGCTGCTCGTAACGCCGCTAATGCTGGTGCCTAATATCTGCGCGAAATTCATAGAGTTTATCCCGAGCGAATACGCAAGCTACGGCATCGGCGCTGCGATATACGTGCTGATCTTTGCAAAGCAGTGGCTTTTAAGACCCAAAGACTCTGACGATACTCACGCCGAAAATAGCGTGCCTGCGGCGTAAATCCAAATTTGATCCCGCTAAATTTTAAGATAAATTTGCGGGGTCTTATTAAATTTATCTTCTTACTTTGCATTCTTGCACCAGGATTTTAAATTTAAATCGCCTCTTTACTTCTAAATTTAAATCTCGGCAGATTATGCCCTTAAATTTATTCATACGAAGCTACTGTGTTAAAAAACATCGCATGTTAATCCCATTGCTAGTCTAATAATTATTGCAAGCCGCAGGATGCACGAAATCAATAGAGCAAAGCCGTTTTCGCGTTGCCGCTTGTAATGCCTTCGATAGTTTAAGATATACACGTCCACAAAAGCGAAAATGATTCTTAGAGCAGATAAAATCAAAAACTGTGCAAAATTTCTTCAAAACGATTTGATAATTAAGACCGGGCATTATAAAATTTTACTTATTTACAGCAATATTTTGATTATATGCTGTACTTTATTTAAAATAATTTTTATAAAAATATTGATGGAATGGGGAATTATTAGTGAAATTTAATTCTATAAAAATACTTTAATAATTAATATTAAATTTATCCGCTTTGAGTTATAATCCGCGATTAAATTTCAAAATAGAGGAACAAAAATGCAAAAAGATATGTATTTTAAAAAGGCGAAATTTATCGCATTATCGATATGCGCGAGCGTTTCGATTTTATGCGGCATGGAAGGCTCGCGCCTAAGCAGTGACGCAAATAGCACGAATCTTGGCGAAATCGTAGTAAGCGCGAGCGGCTTTCGCCAAGATATCAGGCAGGCGCCGGCCTCCATCTCCACCTTGGATAATAAAGAGATATCAAGCGGCAGATTCACTTCGCTACACGATATTGCGAATAAAATGCCGGGCGTCAGCGTTATCGCAGGCGATGACGGCCCAGCAAGCGGGATATCCATCATAGGAATGGAAAGCTCCCAAACCCTTGTGCTTATCGACGGCAAACGTGTAAGTTCCGCGGCGGCGAACCCAAAAGGCGGAGCGGGCGATATGAACTCGAATTTTATCCCGCCCGCAGGAGCGATCGAGCGTATCGAGGTGATTAGAGGACCTATGAGCTCGCTTTACGGAAGCGATGCGGTAGGTGGCGTGATAAATATCATTACGAAAAAGAATTTTTCTAAATTTAGCGGAAGTGCTGCTATATCTACAACTATCCAAGATCACGAGGGTATCGGAAACGGCAAGATGGGCGAAGCCTACGTCAATATTCCCTTCGGGCAGTATGCGGCGCTTCAGCTGTGGGGATATAAGAAACTGCGCGACGAGGATGGCTATAAGGGAGGCTATCAGAAGAGTGATAAATCGGATTCTAACGCCAAACTTTGGCTAACGCCGGATGAAAATAATAAATTTTACTTTCAAACCGGAAGGCAAAATCACGATTATTCAAGAACTCTTGGTAAAACCGCCGTTTATCCCAACGCGCGCGGATTAAATCACTATAAATATAAAAGAGAAAATCACGGCGTCGGATATTTGGGCGAGTTTGAAAGCTTAAGCGCTGATATAAGTTATTTTTGGGATAAGACTCGCCGTACGAGCATTTTTGATAGCCTTTCGCCCGCAATCGTAAAAAATAGAAATTTTAATTCCAAATTTACGACTTATCTCGGTATAAATACGCTTACCTTCGGCTACGATTTTAGCAAACAGGATGTGCAAACGACTTTCATCGTTTCAAACGCGAATAGGCAAAATTTACGCTCTCCGCAGCGATTTTCTATGAACGAGCATGCGGGATTTTTAGAGGATGAGATCGAAATTTTGGAAAATACGCTATTTTTAACGCTCGGCGGCAGGCTCACGCATAACGAATACTTCGGCAACCACTTTTCTCCTAGAGCTTACGCGACGTTTAATATAGGCGATACCTGGACGATCAAAGGCGGCGTCGCAACCGGTTATAAAACTCCCGATGTCAATCAAATTTCGCCGGAAGTAGGCACGATTCAGGGCGGCTGGAGGATTATAGATTTCGGTAACGAGGATTTAAAGCCCGAGAAAAGCACGACCTACGAGATTGGGCTTTATTACGACAATGCAGACGATCTGCGCGGTAATATCACGCTATTTAAAAACGACTTCAAAGATAAAATTTTAGATACCGATGGCAGCAATATCAATAGGATTCCCGCTTACGGAGGCTGCGCCGGCGCACCGAGCGTTAATTGCCCGGGTTGGGGAACGTATTTTAATATAGAAGGAGCCGAGGTTTACGGCGTTGAGCTGAGCAGCGATTACGATATTACTAAGAGGCTAAATTTCAAGGCGAACTACACCTATAGCCACTCCGAGATCGAAACCGGGGATCCTACGATCTATACGCCAAACGGCGCCGTTAAATTTAGCCAAACCAATCTTAGTAGGCTGGATGGCAAATCCCTGACCGCTACTCCGAAGCATGCCGCACATGCGACGCTTAGCTATAGGCCTATCGCTCCGCTTTCTACCTTTATCGGTCTTAATTACGAAAGCGAGCTTACAAGCGTGCAATTCGGTCCGGGCAATAGGGTTAGCAAAAACGACAAAAAGCTTTTTACTACGGATTTGGGCGCACAATACGATTTAAACGATAATCTGAGCCTAAATTTAACCGCTTATAATATCTTTGATAACGTCCGATACGACGAGGGTCTCGCAGACGACGGCAATTACTATTGGTACCCCGAGGAAGGCAGGAGGTTTTGGTTTAAGGTAAACGCTAAATGGTAAGCCCAAAGAACTTCCTTGCGGTATTTGACGCGTTCTTTTTAGTGTGCTTATTCGCTTGCGATCTGGGGGCAAAACCGCCGCAAAAGATTGAGCAGGTAAGTGGAGCTGCGCGCGAAATGTTTAACGTGAGCGATTTTATTTTAAAAAGCAAGAGTGGCGAAAAATATAAAATTTTTATAGCTCGCCAAAAAAATGTCGCTCGCTACGATAGGGTAGTTTTTATGGTTGATGCGAACGCGCAGTTTCCGATACTTTTAAACTCCTATGCGAAAATTTATGCGAATGGCGCAAAGCAAAACGCAAAAGCGGTGCCGAAATTAAGCAAAACCGTCCTTATAGTAGGCATCGGATACGACAGCCCGCTAGCGTATGATATTAAGCGTCGCACGAGAGATTTAACGCCCGCGGCGAGCGACGAAGAATATGCAAACGGCGGCGGCGCAGCAGAATTTTACGATTTCGTAAAAGATGAACTATTTCCGCTCGTGGAGAAAAAATACTCTACGGCAAAAAGCGATAAAATTTACTTCGGACATTCTTTTGGCGGGCTATTCGGGATTTATGCTTTGCTGCGCGACGATGGGATTTTCGACGAGTTTTTTATCGCCTCACCTTCGTTGTGGTGGGGCGAATCACAGCTGATCAGAGATGCCCTAGAAGAGGGAAAGCTTAGATCAAATTTAAAAGCGAAATTCATAATGCTCGTTGCTGGCTCGCGTGAAATGCGTAAAGGAAAAACCGATAAAGCGGGAATTTTAAAAGCGGCCGATCTAGCTGAAATTTTAAAAGCAAGGGGGCTTTCTTGCGAGTTTAAGCTCTACGAAGGCGCTTCGCACGGCGAAGTAATCCCATTGGCTTTGCAAGATTTAGCGCTATTTACGCAAAGATAATCTTCTATTTAGCCGGTAAAGCCTTAATCTAAACCCGGCTCGTTTATATTTGCAAGCGCAAGACCGTATGGCGCAGGCTCGTTGATTGCGCCGAAACGCGTCGTCGGATTTAAGAAATTAAATTTTAAAGCCCTTTTGGCTAGTATCGCGCAAATTTAAAGGAGGGAAAATGCAAAGTTTCAAATGGCAAATTTCAAAGCGGCTCAAGCAGGCGATGCGCGAGCGAGATATCGATAATCTCACGCTCGTGCGCCGCACGGACGAGCTGTATTCGCGCTCGCACCCGGGCCACGACGAGGATATGCGCGCCGAAGTTTAC